>CAVALT010000153.1:0-4644 GCA_963589455.1 Clostridiales bacterium | reverse complement strand
CAAAATCGTTGACTTCCTGTTCATATTCTCGGCTATAGGCTCGGTTGCCATCACTGCTGGAACAGCAGGCTCAACCATAGCTGCAACCATAGCAGATTTGATAGGCATTAATAATTCCTTCGGGCTTACCGTTGGCGTACTGCTCGGCGTTACGATTATATATACGCTTACCTCCATGTCAGGAGCGGCTAAGGGCATGAAGAAGATATCTGATGCAAATGTATATGCGTGTCTTATTCTGCTCATATTCATTTTCATAGTCGGAAACAGCAGCTTCATACTTGATATGATTGTAAATGCGCTCGGCATACTTGGAAGTGACTTCCTTCGCATGACAACATGGACGGATCCTATCGGCAAATCAGGCTTCCCGCAGGATATGACGGTTTTCTACCTTATATACTGGTTTGTATTCGGACCGTTTACCGGACTCTTTGTTGCAAAGATATCAAGAGGACGCAAGCTGAAGGAGATCATAGCGAATATGCTTGTATCAGGTTCGGCAGGTCTGGTATTCTTCTTCGGAATTATGGGCGGATATCAGATGGATCTGCGCATTAATGGAGTGCTGGATATACCGGCTATGATATCTGGCGGTCTGTCGGAAAATATCGCGTTGGAAACGCTGCATACGCTGCCATTATCAAGGATAGCTATATGCGTATATCTCTTTGTTATAGTATTGTTCCTTGCAACCACAATGGATGCCATATCCCAGACTCTATCAAGCACTATCGCAAGGCAGCTTGACGAACACGGAGAGGCACCTAAGGGGCTTAAGTTTGCATGGTGTATGATACTCTGTGCACTGCCTATAGCAATCTACTGGATAGGCACAGATATCAACACAATTAAGTCGATAGTGCTGCTTACGGGCTTCCCGTTGGTTGTGGTTCTGCTCATTATCTATAAGGGCATACTCAGGGAAATGAATAAGGACTTCGGCAGTATGACCCGTGAGGAGATAATAGAGAGGGGAAGAATCAAGGAAGATAAATGAACTTAAAAAGCAGGTACTGCCATAAAAAAAGTGACGGCTTGTGATTATGCAGGCAGGTTTATATAATGATGTTGTGGGCAAAAGGTATTTTGCCCACAACTGATACAGGATTGCTTCGCACTATGTGCTCCCGCAATCTTCAAGGATATTAATAAAATGCAGAATAAGGGGTAATATGGCACTGCTCAGGGACTTTGATAAAGATGAATTTATACGCCTGATAGACAATGTTTATGATGAAATCTGCATATGGGATGCGGAATGGCATCTGATTTATGCCAATAAGATCTTCTACAGACATTATAATATCAGGCCGGAGGAACTGCTGGACAAAAATGTCGAGGAGCTGTCTCTAAAGCGCAGACTCTGGTATCCGACCTGCGTGCCGGAGACATTTACAGAAAAAAAGCCCTTCATACAGAGGCAGAGAACGATAACAGGCATAGATATAGTAACTGTATCAGTGCCTGTTTTTGATGACAATGACAATGTCAGGTATATTGTTCAGAGTGTGCGCGAGGGAGAAAAAGAGCTTAATAAGGAGCTGACACCCATCAGGCCTGAGGAAAACAATGATGAGGCTAATGAACGCCGCGTCATCTATAAGAGCCATGAGATGAAGAGGACCATAGAGTATGCCGGAACCATAGCAAGGACGGAAGCTCCGATACTGATACTCGGCGAGACCGGTACAGGCAAGAGCTATATAGCCAGGTATATTCATGAGCACAGCAGCAGGAGAGGCAAGCCGTTCGTGGTTGTCAATATGGCAAGCCTGAGCCCGTCTGTCATAGAATCCGAGCTGTTCGGATATAAGAGGGGAGCATTTACCGGAGCTGACAGCAAGGGCAAAAAGGGCCTGTTCGAGGCGGCGAACGGAGGAACCCTCTTTCTTGACGAAATGGGTGATTTTCCGTATGAGCTTCAGTCAAAGCTTCTGAATGTCATTCAGGAGGAGGAATTCATACCGGTTGGAGGCACAGAATCCGTGAAGCTTGATGTCAGGCTTATCTGTGCGACCAACTGTGATCTTGTCAAGATGATTGAAGCCGGCAAATTCCGACGGGATCTCTATCACCGCATCAATATGCTTGAGATAACCATACCGCCGTTAAGGCGCCGCAAGGATGATATACCTGTGCTTACGGATTATTTTCTGGATATCTTCAATCGCAAATATGATAAGCAGGTCAGACTGTCTGAGAGTGTCAGGGATATATTTATGAAATACAGCTGGACCGGCAACGTCAGAGAGCTGTCAAATGTCGTAGAGCGCGGCGTTATTACATCTGAGCATGATATTATGGACAACAGCCGGCTTCCGGACAGCTTTTTCTCGATGGATAATATAAAGAGCTCAGAGGGCTGCATTTTCGAGAAAATGAGCTTCGATGCAGTTATAGAGGAATATGAGGGCAGGATTATACGCAGAGCTTATGAGCAGTATCCGAGCAGCCGCAAGCTGGCTGAGGCACTGAAGCTCAGCCAGTCAACAGCCAGCAGGCTTATAAGGAAGTATATTGAAAAGGAGTAGTTTGATACCGGGTGCAGAGGCTTTTGCATACTGTGTTATCTGAAGGGAGCTGAGGTTATTTTCAGGTCCCTTTTTTGGTATTGAGGGGCAAAATGTGCTTATAAAAAAGGTGCCGGACAGATAAGAAAAAACTTCCTGTCAAAGCTGAATACTATTAGATTGACATGCTGCATTTTTGTTGATATATTACAAATATATTGTACGAATCAAAGTGCAATATGTAAAATCTTATAAAAATTTAATGGATTTTAAGGAGATGTATTTATGAACAGACCGTTGGAGGGTATCCGTGTTCTTGATCTTACTCAGGCATACAGCGGACCGTTCTGCACCATGCAGATGGCCGATATGGGTGCCGAGGTCATTAAGATAGAGGCGCCTATAGGCGACCAGACCAGAGGCTGGGGTCCGATTAAGAATGATTACAGTGCCTACTATGCTTATGTCAACAGAAATAAAGAGGGCATGGTTCTTAATCTGAAGACAGAGGAAGGCAAACAGGTGCTGCGCGATCTTATCGCCAAGGCTGATGTAATCTGCGAGAACTATAAGGTAGGTACCTTTGCAAAGCTCGGCTTCCCTTATGAGGAGCTCAAAAAGATTAATCCGCGCATTATCTACGGATCTATCTCAGGCTTTGGAGTTAACGGACCGCTTTCTGACAGGGCCTGCTATGACATCATAGCTCAGGCCATGAGCGGAATGATGAGCGTTACAGGCTATCCGGATGCTCCCGGAGTTAAGATAGGACCGTCTATAGGAGATAACTACTCAGGTGCATATCTTGCACTCGGAATAGTTATGGCGCTCTATCAGAGAGAGAAGACCGGAGAGGGCTGCCGCATAGATGTGGCTATGCTGGATACGCTGTTCTCAGTTATGGAGAATTTCGTTGTTACATATACGGTAGGCGGCAGAATTCCTATGCGTCAGGGCAATATCGATCCAGGTATCGCACCGTTTGCAACCTTCCATGCTAAGGACGGAGACTTTGCAATGGGCTGCGGCACAGATAAGATGTGGGGCATACTCTGCAAGCTTATGGGACGTGAGGAGCTCATAGACGATCCGAGATTCAAGACTAATGATGCACGCTGCCAGAACTTCCTGCCGGATCTTGATAAGGTGGTAAATGACTGGAGCACTCAGCATACTATAGCAGAGCTTGAGGAGATGCTCTCTGGAGTCGGCATTCCGTTCGGCCAGATCAATGATATCAAGCAGGTATCAGAGCATCCTCAGATTGCAGCCCGCAACATGCTTTGGAGTGTATATGATCCGGGCATCAAGGAGGAGATTAAGATTCCTGGCTGCCCAATCAAGATTCACGGTCTGGAGGATAATATTCAGAAGGCGGCACCGCTTCTTGGTGAGGACACAGATAAGATTATGAAGAATATCCTCGGATATTCAGACGATAAGATCAAGTCCATACATGATGCAGGAGCCTGCGGCTGAAAAAAATAGTTGATCCTGCTGTATAAGTATATTGAGGATATAAGGAGGTCAGGGCAAAATGCAGCTGCCCGTGACTGAAACCTAATAGAAAAGTCATCATATATAAGGAGCCATCGGTGTAAAAGCCGGTGGCTTTATTCATCACTTTGCAGTTTTTGTTTCTCAGAAAATTCCTGTAGACAGGAAAAATGGATTTGCGGATTTGCGGATTTGCGGAGCAAATTTGAGATGGGTGTTAAACCGTTACAAAATATTATATAATGATAACCTATGGTCAAAAGCTTAAAAATCCTCTGCAAGCCTGCTTGCAGGAGGACTTTTGAGCTTGGGGCAAACACTTTAAGGAGAATATATGGCGTCAGCATTGTTTATCATAGGAGTGATGTGCACGGTCTCGGTGCCGCTGCTGCTTGCAGCTGCAGCGGTCAGACTCTTTAACCGCCGTTCGGTGAAGCTGCTCATACACGGAGTAATCATAATGCTCATACTTGCCGTGTCCGCCTTTATACTGAGCTCAATGCTTAAGGGACTGCAGCCGTAAAAAGTGCGCTTTTTAAGCTGTTTCAGAAATGTAGAAGGCGGCCAAGGCCTAAAGGGCCTCTGGACAGCCACATCGAGGATTTGCGGAGCAAATTCGAGATGGGTGCTGAAC
>CAVALT010000152.1:2118-4656 GCA_963589455.1 Clostridiales bacterium | reverse complement strand
TATTAAACTGCCGTGCCTCTGATTTATCCAATCCTGTCTCCCTGTTCTCTGGCAATTAACAATATTTATATCTGTTTAGCACCTTCCGTATTTCAGCGAAAATTGACTGCCTGCAGACAAATCCACGCTGAAATATGAATGGCAGCCAAACCCTGAAGAACCTATGGCAAGGCTCATCGAGGATTTGCGGAGCAGATTTAAGATGAGTGCTAAATAGTTGCCAGTATTTCATTGACTAAACCATTATAACGTAATACTATGCTGCTATGTCAAAAGCAGCAAAATCATAAGCATTTGCTGCCGGCATCAGCGAGCGCCCTGCGCATTGCATACTAACACAATAATCTCTGTATAATCAAGGAGGATACATCTTATGAAGACTATTTCAACACCAAAGGCACCTGCTGCAATCGGACCTTACTCACAGGCCAAGCTTATCAACGGCATGCTTTATGCATCAGGACAGATTCCGATTGATCCGGCTACAGGTGAGATTGCAGGCTCAGACATTACCGCTCAGACTGAGCAGATCATGAAAAACATTGCAGCTATCCTTGAGGAGGCCGGCACTAACTTCGAGAATGTTGTCAAGACAACCTGCTTCATAGCAGATATGGCTGATTTCGGAACCTTCAACAGCATTTATGAGAAGTACTTTACCGGCAAGCCGGCTCGTTCCTGCGTAGCTGTAAAGCAGCTTCCGAAGAACGTTCTCGCTGAGGTTGAGGTAATCGCAGCTGTTGAGTAAGCTGCTCCAGACCGCCGTACTGCGGCCTAAGGAAATGCTGATTAAATCAACGTTTTCTTAGCTGCCTCCGGCGGATTGCACGGATTTGCAGAGGAATTTGCTGCTTCGCAGCGCAAATCCGGCATGAGCAATGCTTTAAATCAGCATTTTCATAAAGAAAACAGGCACAGACAAAAAGGAAATTTTCCCGATTGTCTGTGCCTGTTTTTTGAAGATTGCAGAAGCACACAGTGCGCAGCATTCTGGTATCTGGTATCAGTTATGAGCAAAATACTTTTGATCCCGACATTATATATACTGCCTTTATTAATGGTCTGAGGCCTGCGGTTCTTCAAGATTGATCTCGCGGACAAGCTCATCATTCATAATATCAAGAACCTTCTGTGCTGTCACAAGCTCCTCCGGCGTAAGACGGCTTTCAACACGCTTCATGACAAGATCCATATACTGATAGCTGATATTATAATAATCCATGTACTTCTGAGTTACCTCAAGATAGTACACACGCTTGTCCTTCTGCGACTGCACCTTGTTGAGATAGCCCTTGCTTATAAGCTTATTGACCTTATCTGCCGCATTTGCCGAAGAAAGACTGGTAAATTCTGCAAATCTGCTTATAGTTGGCTTGCCGAGCGCCAGTATGATCTCCATACAGAAGGTCTCAACAGTTGTAAGACTGACCTCTCTGTTTCCCCATTTCTTAAATACCTCACGGTAGAAGTGCATTTTAAACCTTGTATAAACCTTTGAAAAAGCATCGTAGATCACGCTGAATAACCCCCATCTGCTTTAATGTAGCATTATTAGCCCTCTACTGCAAATGTTAATTCAGCGACGGCAGCGATTTTGCCGTCCACATATGCCTTTGCTTCTCCTATTCCTACCGGTCCCTTGCGTGACTTTATCTCGCAATAGAGCTCAAGCACATCTCCCGGGATAACCTGCTGCTTAAAGCGGGCGTTCCTGATGCCCCCGAACAATGCAAGCTTTCCTTTATTTTCAGGCTCAGACAGTATGGCAATCGCCCCGGTCTGCGCCAGTGCCTCTATTATAAGTACTCCGGGCATTACCTGCTTTTGCGGAAAATGCCCCATAAACTGCATTTCATTAGCAGTTACGCACTTTCTTCCGTGGGCACTCACCCCCGGTTCACACTCAAGTATCCTGTCCACAAGCAGAAAGGGATACCTGTGCGGAAGTATCTTTTGTATCTCATCAGAATTTAGTTCCATGCTGCTCCTTAGATCTGTCTGAATATAATTGAGGCATTGTGGCCTCCAAAGCCCAGGGAATTGGACATTGCCGCCTTAATGACTGCCGGCCTTCCCTGATTCGGCACTATATCAAGGTCACACTCCTCATCCGGCACGCTGTAATTAATCGTGGCCGGGATAAATCCATCATATATACTCATTGCAGTAATCACGCCTTCAACTGCACCGCTGGCTCCAAGGAGATGTCCGGTCATCGACTTTGTGGAGCTCATGGCAAGTTCTGCTGCATGCTCTCCGAAGGCTGCCTTAACGGCCTTTGTCTCACCGCTGTCATTGAGAGGCGTTGAGGTTCCGTGCGCATTGATATAGTCAATGTCAGCAGGCTCCAGGCCGGCATCCTTAAGTGCCATGCTCATGCACGCTGCCGCACCGCTGCCGTCAGGAAGAGGTGCTGTTATGTGATGTGCATCGCAGTTTGCTCCATAGCCTGCAAGCTCACAGTATATTTTCGCTCCGCGTCTTACTGCATGCTCATATTCCTCAAGCACAAGCACTCCTGAACCCTCTCCCATAACG
>CAVALT010000152.1:0-2068 GCA_963589455.1 Clostridiales bacterium | reverse complement strand
CTCATATTCCTCAAGCACAAGCACTCCTGAGCCCTCTCCCATAACGAAGCCGCTTCTTTCAGCATCAAACGGGATAGATGCCCTCTTAGGATTGTCTCCGGTGTGTAGAGCCTTCATGGAGGCAAACCCACCTATGGCAAGAGGCGTTATGCTTGCCTCAGCACCTCCCGCAAGCATTATGTCAGCATAACCGTCTCTGATATAGTGAAAGCTGTCTCCTATGGCATTGGTTCCGCTTGCACAGGCTGTAACCACACAGCTGCACATGCCGTGAAGACCATGTGCAATTGCTATCTGTCCGGCAGCCATATTTGAGATGGCTGAGGGTATGAAGTAAGGCGACACTCTCTCATAGCCCTTCTCCATGCCGCGGTGCTCCTCCTGCTCTATTACATCGATTCCGCCTATGCCGCTTGAGAGTATTACTCCGCAGCGTGAGCTGTCCTCATTTGTAAAATCGAGTCCTGAATCCTCGACTGCCTGTGCTGCGGCGCATCTTGCAAATATTGTAAATCTGGCCATTTTTCTGAGCTCACGTTTTTCTATATACTGCTCTGGATCAAAATTTTTAACCTCTCCGGCCAGCTTAACCTTGAAATTATCTGTATCAAAGGCTGTAATTTCCGCAATTCCTGACTGTCCTGACTTTACAGCCTCCCACATTTCCCTAAGATTATTGCCGATCGGCGATACAACGCCGAGGCCCGTCACGACCACTCTTCTCATGCTGACATTCCTCCGTCTACGCTGAATACCTGTCCTGTTATATAGGAGCTCTCATCTCCTGCAAGAAAGGCCGTAAGATTTGCAACATCCTCCGCCGTTCCCATTTTCCCAAAGGGTATGGTCTTAAGGATCTGCTCACGCACCTGTTCGTCCATCGACATGGTCATATCCGTGGCAATAAAGCCCGGAGCTACAGCATTTACATTAATATGTCTTCCGGCAAGCTCCCTTGCAAGCGCCTTGGTCATGCCTATGACAGCTGCCTTGCTTGCCGCATAGTTAACCTGCCCTGCATTGCCCATAATGCCGACAACCGAGCTGATATTGATAATATGTCCGCGGCGGGCCTTAAGCATAAGCCTCGATACCTCACGCATCATGTAAAATGCGCCCTTAGCATTGGTATCCATCACCTGCTCATAATCCTCATCGCTCATACGCATGATGAGACCGTCTCTCGTTATTCCGGCATTATTGACAAGCACCTCGATACTGCCAAATTCCTCTGCAACAGCCTTTACCAGACTGCTGCAGGCTGAGGAATCCCTGACATCCGCCTGATAGGCAGCTGCCTTCACGCCCTCTGCTTCACAAAGAGCTTTGGTTTCCATTGCCGCCTCTGCTCCCCTTGAATATGTAAATGCTATATCATAGCCTGCCTTTGCAAGCCTTACGCATATCGCACGACCTATGCCTCTGCTGCCGCCTGTTATCAGCGCTGTTTTCCTGTCTCCCATATGTTCTGCTCCTACTTCTGCTTCCCTTACACCCCGGTTCTGTTTCCGAGTAGCCTCCGGCGGATTGCACGGATTTGCAATGGAAATTTGCTGCCTGTTGGCATACAAAGAACTGTTTTGTCAGTGCTTATCCACATTCCTGCTGCATTTTAATCAGCTTATCCACATCGGCGGCTGATGTTATGCTTATAATCTGCGGCTTCAGGCCAAGCCCTGCTGCGGTTTTCTTAACAAACCCGGACAATGCATTGCCGGGACCGATCTCGATGAAGCGTTCAGCTCCGGCCTTAAGCAGTGCCTCGGCATCTGCCTCAAACCTTACACTGCAGGATACCTGGTTCTTAAGCAGCTCAGGTATCGATTCCTCAGCTCCTAAAAATGTACCTGTTACATTCATTGCCACCGGAATGACAGGCTTATTAAAGCTAACAGACTTAAAGTACTCATATAGCCTTTCTCCGGCGCTCTCAAGGTATCTCGTATGAAAGGGGGCGCTGACCTTAAGCCTGATGCAGCGCTTTGCTCCATAATCTTTGGCCATTTTCTCACACGCTGCAACAGCAGCCTCATCGCCGCAGATTACATACTGGCCCGGGCAGTTGTAG
>CAVALT010000151.1:0-4658 GCA_963589455.1 Clostridiales bacterium | reverse complement strand
CCTGCTGAAGAGACCGAGTATAGGCAGTATCTCCAGTCTTCCTATGAGCATGTCTGCGCTCAGCACAAGCTTGGCAAAGGCTGAAAAGCCTGCATAGTTGCCCATGCTTCCGTTGGCTCCTATGCCCGGGCCTATATTATTGAAGGCTGATATAACTCCGGTGACGGAAGCCATACAGTCACTGCTTCCCGGCATGATCAGCAGTACGGACACGCCTATTATAATCACATATGCAAATGTGTATACTCCGGTTAGTCTGATAAGCTCCTCATCAACTGCCTTGCCGTCAATATGAACCCTTTTCACCATGTCAGGCTTAAGCTGGACTGCCAGATTTCTGCTGAAGGCCCTGCTCATAAGCTGTATCCTCGATATCTTGAAGCCTCCTCCTGTAGAGCCTGCACAGGCTCCGCAGAGCATAAGTATTATTATAACAGCCTGGGACAGCATGGGCCAGTTATTAATATCATCTGTTGCATAACCTGTTGTCGTCATGATTGAGCTGACATGAAATGCAGCATTCAGTATAGTATGCATCGGCGAAGCAAAGCCGTCTGCGTGCATAAGATTACATGCTATTATAACAGTGGCGGCAAATGCTATTGCCGCATACAGTCTGACCTCTTCAAGCTTAAAGGCCTGCTTTGCCTTATTTATAAGCAGAAGGAAAAAGAAATTAAAATTGATTCCGAATACAAACATTGCGACAGTTATAGCTGCCTGCTGTGCGGCAGTATAGCTCGCACAGCTTGTATTAAGTATACCGAAGCCTCCCGTTCCTGCCGCTCCGAAGGTGATGCAGACTGCATCAAAAACAGGCATCCTGAGCAGGAGCAGTATGACAAATGTTGCTGCTGTCAGCACTGAATATATGACATACAGCACCCTTGCAGTATCTCCCGCCTTAGGAACAAGCTTTGATACCACAGGTCCGGGGCTTTCAGCCTTCATGAGGTTCATCTGTGAACCGCCCTTAAAGCTGACTATAGCCGACATGAATACCAGTATGCCCATGCCTCCGATCCAGTGTGTAAAGCTTCTCCACAGCAGCACGCTCTTCGGAAGCGCCTCTACATCCGTAAGTATGGTTGAGCCTGTAGTGGTAAAGCCTGATACAGTCTCAAAAAATGCATCTACAGGACTTTTGATGGCTCCGCTTATAAGAAACGGCAGCATTCCGAACAATGAGAGAGCTATCCAGGTTAGTCCAGTAGCAGCAACTCCCTCCTTTGACTGCAGCTTATTATCACGGTCGGTAAGGCTCATTAAAAACCTTCCCGCTATAAAGCAGAGTATAATCGGATATATAAAGGTCAGCGTGCTCTCATGATAATATACAGCAAATAAAAGCGGAAGTATAAAAAGTCCCGCTTCTATTGACAATGCTGCTCCTATGATTTTTGCAACTGCTAACAGATCCACCCTTCCGCTTCCGTCCGTTATCTCTTTGCAACTATATCATTAAGAGACTGTATGCTCTTATCTGTTGTAACAACTATTACTGAATCATTTGCCCTGATCATATTGCTTCCGCTCGGAATAACAAACTCTCCGCCTCTTATAATTCCTGCTATAATGAGGTTCTTCTTGAGATTAAGCGTTGCAAACGGGACATTCAGATACTTATAATCCGGTGCCGCCTTGTACTCTCCGATCTCTATTCTGTTATCCAGATATCTGAACAGGGTAGCCACATTTCCGCCTGCACCTGCATCCTTTGCTCTTACATACTGAGCTATGATATCAGCACACATTACCTTCGGAAATACCACTGAATCAAGTGAAAGCACCTGTATAAGGTCGCTCATGTCAGTACGGGTCACCTTGGTGACGATCTTAGCCTTGCTGGCATTTCTCGCATAATTTGCTATGACTATATTTTCCTCATCTATGCCTGTGAGGGGTACAAAGGCATCGGTCATTGAGAGTCCATGCTTCTGGATGAATTTTCTGTCTGTTCCGTCGCCCTTTATAACCTCACAGTTCTCAAATTTCTCTGAAAATTCAATACATTTTTGCTCATTTTGCTCTATGAGCCGTACGCTTCTTCCTCTTGCGAGCAGCTTTTCGATCAGGTAATAGGCTATGGTTCCGCCTCCGACTATCATGATCTTGTCTGCCGGGGTATTCTGAATGCCCTCTGCCTTTATGAAGGCACGGATATCACTGCGCGTTGCAACCATGGTTATATCATCGCCCTCGCGAACAACAAAATCTCCTGAGGGAATTATAACCTCATCGCCCCTTACCGCAGCACACACAAGTGCCTTGACGTTAGGCTCGTCCATACGTATCTGCTGAAGACTCTTGCCTACCATCTTGTAATCCTTTGTTACATGCATGGTAGATATTGCAACATTTGTGCCCTCAAACACATCCAGACGGCTCAGTGCCGGAAACTGCAGAATATTATATATCTCCGTTGCTGCGAGATACTCCGGATTAATGATGCGCGACAGACCAAGCTTTGCCTTGAAGAAATCCGTCTGTCTTGAATAGAGCGGATTTCTGACTCTGGCTATTGTCTCGCACTTTGAGAACTGCTTGGCTATGAGACAGGAAAGCAGATTTATCTCATCCGAGGTGCTTACCGCAATGAATATATCTGCCTTGTCTACGCCGGCCTCCTTGAGGAGCTCCAGGTTGGTTCCGTTTCCCAAAACGGTCATAACATCAAGATCCTCTGATATATTGTCGAGTGTTTTCTGTGAGCTGTCTATAACGGAGACATTGTGTCCGTCATTTACAAGTGTTCTGGCAAGCTCGCCTCCGACCTTGCCGCAGCCTACTATAACAGCATTCATATTGAGTTTATTCCTCCGAATCCATATGACACCGAGATCAAAATGCTTTTGACCCCGGCATCATCTATATGATGCGCAGATATGGCGCACTGCAGAGTGCTGTAATCTGATCAGAATCTGCGCCATGCCTCACGATTAAACAATGCCAGTATAGGGAATATCTCCAGTCGTCCTATAAGCATATCTGCGCTGAGCACCAGCTTTCCGAAGTCTGAGAACGGAGCATAATTGCCGAAAGATCCATTAATGCCGATTCCCGGTCCGGTATTATTGAAGGTGGCCATTACTGCTGTAAAGGTTGAGCACCAGTCCTTGCCTTC
The DNA here is from genome assembly GCA_963589455.1 of Clostridiales bacterium. Taxonomy (GTDB): domain Bacteria; phylum Bacillota; class Clostridia; order Lachnospirales; family Lachnospiraceae; genus Avilachnospira. The sequence continues at coordinate 1,534 of CAVALT010000151.1, read as the reverse complement.
AACCGACATAAGCAGTGTGGAAACTATGACAATAAGTATATAAACATAGGTGTACACGCCTACCGCGCGGATAATATTTTCCTCAACCACCTTGCCGTCGATATGAACCTTCTTGATCATATCCGGATGCAGCTGAACAGCGATATCTCTCATAAAGGCCTTGCTCATAATGAGGAGCCTGGATATCTTATATCCGCATGAGGTCGAGCCTGCACAGGCTCCGCAGAACATCAGCACAACAATAATGCACTGTGACAGATGCGGCCAGGTGTTGATGTCATCGAGTGCAAAGCCGGTACTTGTCATTATCGACACAACATTAAACAATGAGTGATGTATAGTCCGAAACGGAGTATCCCATCCGTTCTGCATCATAAGATCAACTGCTATAATACCGCCGGCTCCGAGTGCAATGATGAAGTACAGCCATATTTCCTCCATATGCAGTGCCTGATCAACCTTTTTAAGCAGCAGAAGAAAATAGAAGTTGAAGTTGACTCCGAAAGCGAACATGCCTATTCCGAGTGCAAGCTGCTGCTCGAAGGTATAGCTTACAGCACTTGAATTAAGCGGCAGAAAGCCTCCTGTTCCGGCTGTGCTGAAGGTTGCGCATACCGCATCGTATATCGGCATCTTAAGCAGGAGCAGTACAATAAAGGTCAGAACTGTCATGCCTATATAAATACCGTAGAGTATCTTGGCAGTATCTCTGGCACGCGGCACAAGCTTGGAGACAACAGCTCCCGATATCTCAGCCTTTATAAGGTTCATCTGTGAACCGCTCGAGAAACGTACAAATACCGACATGAATACCAGCACTCCCATGCCGCCTATCCAGTGCATGAAGCAGCGCCATATATTAACGCTCCTCGGGATAGCCTCTATATCCGGCAGTATGGTTGCTCCGGTAGTCGTAAAGCCTGACACCGTTTCAAAAAATGCGTCAATCGGTCTTATTCCGGCTCCGCAGAGCAGGAACGGCAGCATGCCGGTAAGCGACAGCACTATCCAGGTAAGGCCGGCTGAAACGAAGCCCTCCTTTGCTCTGACCTTATGATCTCCCATGGAGACTATCCACAATACCATTCCCGCACAGAAGCTTACGAAGCTCGGAATAAGAAATGTTATAGTGCTTTCACCGTAAAAGGCCGCAAATAAAAGCGGTACCAGCATCAGTCCCGCTTCCACATTAAGAGCTACTCCTATTATCTTTGCAATAACAAACAGATTCACCTTTGTACCCGTCCGAATACCTATGCCAGGTATTCGCTTATTATTACATTCTGTATGATACCAGGACAAAATCCTTTAATCCTGACATCTTTTTTAAGGAAATGCTGATTTAATCAGCGTTTTCATATTTAAGGATCCTAAGGCCTGTCGGTCTTAAGATCATTCTGTGTTTAGGGATTATAGCATTTACCGAACGATTTGTACACAAGATAGGACGATTGGCATTTAATTAAGGAAACGCTGATCAAAGCGTTTCCTCCGCCGGATTTGCGTTGCGAAGCAACAATTTCGCCTGCAAATC
>CAVALT010000150.1:0-4659 GCA_963589455.1 Clostridiales bacterium | reverse complement strand
TCATAGCTCCATCTGCTCCAAGATAATAGCAGCTGTTGTTATCCTTGATCCAACCGGTTCTCATGTATCCGTCTGTTCCGAACCAGAACCATCTGTCAGCTCCGTTATAGCTTATGAGCTTCCAGCCTGTTGCATCCTGGCCATTGGTCATCTTGAATCTGTAAAGCTTAAATGCAGTATCGCCTGCCGTGGCTGCGGCTGTGCCTGCCTGGCTGCTGCTGCCCTGTGCGGCTGTGCTGTCTGCAGGAAGCACATAGGTACCGTTAAGGTTAACCGCACCTGCTGTTCCCTGAGCTGCTGCAGTTCCTTTTATCTGCTGCCAGCTGCCGTATACTCTTGATGAGTTTGCGCTGCTTCCTGTGCCTGCAGCACCTCCACCTCCTGAGCCTCCGTTAGCTGAACGACCTGAGCTGTTTCTGACTGTGCCTGATGCATTGTCTGACGGTGCAGGTGTCGGAGCCGGAGTTGGCTCAGGTGTCGGTGTTGGCTCCGGAGTTGGAGTCGGTTCCGGAGTTGGTGTCGGAGTTGGGTCCTCCTTTGCCTTATAGCTTATGCTATAGGCTCCATTCCTCTCTGCTGTTACCCAGATTCCGTCATCACGCAGCTCAAATTTTACAGGAACATTCTTTTCATCATCAACCAGAGTATACTCATATTTATCCTTATTAAGTCCGTCAGGATAAGAAATCAGATACTCTATGCTTGCGCCAGGTGCAAAGTAAAGCGCTTCAAACTCTGAACCGTTTGTGCCTTTAGCCTTCAGAACTGCGCAATGCTCTACACTTATGCTGCCGCTGCTGCCGCGGCTTTCTGTATCTACGTAAAGCTCCAGAACTGCATTGTCCTGTTCATCCTCATCAAGATAGGATACGCTGCCGCTCGTGTTCAGTGTAAATCTGCCATTCAGCTTAAAGTAATCTCCCTGATCATATCCTGAAATAATATCAAAGGCCTCATGATACTTGTCGTTATATAAGAGATAGAGCGTGTATGCTCCGGTCCGCTCAAGATTTTCGTCAGACCACTCAACATAGCCTCCGTTTCCGTTAGCTGTGTAGAGCTTTGCTCCTGCTTTGATCAGCCTGCTTAAATTCACAGGTTGATTATCCTTACCATAGAAGCTTACCTTAGATCCGGTAACATCAAGTTTATCATCATTAATTCCGTAGAAGGTCTTATCAGGTACGGTGACGCTCTGTATCGCATCCTCATCGTTTTTAATCTTAAACCTGTATTCAACGGTTGCACAGCCGCAGTCCTCATCTGCTAAGCTTGCCTTTGGGCCATAGAGCCAGAAGCTTATATTCTCTGCGGAGTTTGCTATGGTATAGCGAACATGGTCATCGAACGTCTTGTTTTTTGACGCAAATCCGCTGTGACTGTTAATGCCGATCTTATATTCAGCGTGATATATATCTATCTGGTCACCCGGCCTGAGCTCTGTGTCAGCAGTAATCTCCTCATTTTTGCCGTCACTGAGCACCTTGTATACCTTTACTTCAGATTTTATTTTAGCTGTGTCAAGGCCGTAGTTTTTATGCAATACATATAATACAGCCTTTTTGTTATCCTCTATATTGCCGGACTCATAGTCTTCATCCTCAGTATAAAGTGAATGTCCTCCGATCTCATATACCGTATTATCAGCAAATTTCGCATTATAGTCCGGAGCTATTGTCATGGTAATACGGCTTACGTAATCATTGCCCGGTTCAAAGGTCTCATTAAGCTCCATGCCTACAAGCTTGCCTTCATTATTAACCTTATACCATCCGCTCTTATCCTTAGAGTCCGCAGCATCCGTATCCTTTACGCTGAACTTTATTGATGACTCACTTGATAACTTATTGTTTTCGACTTCATACTTCATGCCGAATAAATCAAGATAATCTGCAAGCGCGTCTGCAGCTTCTTCCGCTGTCAAATGTGTTTCTGTTCCGTCAGCCTTATAGATGCTTTGTTGAATTCCCTTATATGATTTTGCAAAGGCGCTCATGTTAAGGAACTGTGAGCCGATAACATCTGCTGCAGCATCGGCTGTTTCCTTATCCACAATTTTAACAAAGGTGGTTCTGTAGTATTCCTCTCCGTCATCAGGGGTTGCTGTTACTCTTAGAGCATAGTAATGATTGCGCGGAAAATCATTTTCATTCGATACATCCCATGCATGTACATAATAGCCTCCGAACATATCTTCATCACCATAGTTATTTTCTATCCGATATGTCGGACGGACATTATCATAGATTGTTGTCCAGTTCTCCGGATCAAGCTCAATCGGAACTGAATTTCCGTCCTTATCGACTACATCTCCGTCATTATTAAGCTTATAGTCCTCTGCATCTTCTCCAAGATCATATGCCCTTGCAGTAAGCGTAAGCGCTGCATAGCCTGTCTTATCTTTAGACACCTTGTCAAAGACAACATTTATTGGTACATAGGCAGAGGCAACGGCTGCATCTGCTGCTTTATTAACCTGTGCAGGCTTCTTTATGCTGAGTGCGTCCTCATCATCAACCTTTGTTTTTTCGTTTTTTCCGATGTATACAGCAGCTGTATCATAATAATTATCGCTTGTATCACCGCTGCCCCAGATCTTTACAAAGAAGCGTCCGCCTTCTTCTAAATTCTTCTTTTTGAGGTCACTGTCAGCAGTAAAGATTAAAGCAAATTCTGCTGTGCCCGGGTCATCATCGGACTTTGCTGCAGCTACTTCACGTTCTTTAGTTTCATCAAAATACACCCTGTAGCTATACTGGCCTGTATAATCCTCCGGATCCAATGCACCAGGTTCAATAACATTCAATTCATCCTGATGTACAAGTGCAGCGTCAAATTTTGCCGCTTCTTTGCTGTAGTTAGTTACCTTAACCTTTACCGTTACACTGTTATCCTCAGGATCCATGCTGATATTTTTATCATCATCCAGAATCTCCAGCCCGAATACCGGCGTTTCTCCGGCATCCTCATCATAGCTAAACAAAGCTTCCTTCGACTTTTTCTCACCCTTTGGATAATATACATAAGGGGTTGCACATGTGCAGGCTGATTCAATATAATTTGCCAGCTCCTCTGCACTTACCTCGTTATTACAGTCCCTATCTGCTGAAAATACATCATATGCAGCGTTAAATCTGTTATATCCGAGGGCAAAGCCGAATGCTGAAATCAGCTGTCCGCTGTTTGACTGCAGGCTGGTCTCATATGGAGATGCTGCTGCAAAGATATAATAATCTAATGTGCTGCTGTTTCCTGAGCCAGAGCCCTGATCACTATCTTTGTCAGCATCACCCGGATTGCCAGGATCTGAGCCTTCCCCGCCTGTACCCTGTTCGCCTGTATCTTCCAGTGCTGCCTTAGGTGCCGCAGCTGCAGACTTAAAATCATCTACAAAGGCCTTGATAGACTTATCCGCAGCCTTCTGAGCCTGCTCCGCAAGCTCCTGATAATAAGCCTCGTAAGCCTCCTCACTGAGGCTGCCGTCTGCGGAGCCTGTTTCTGTCATGCCAAGCTCTGCTTCTCCTGTACCAAGATCGGTCGGCATAAGCATTCCGCCTGAATAGCAGCTGTCAAACATCATGATAACCTTGCCGTGAAGCCTGCTTACATGCTTCTTGAGCTCTGCTGCAGTAATCGTATTGTCGCCGCCTATGCTTAGCTCTGAGTTTCCGTCAGGATCGTAGCTGCCGTGTCCGGAGTATGCAATAAGCGACAGCTCATTATTCTCTGCTGCAGCTGTATTATCTATCCATTTCCATATCTCTTCCTTATACTTTGACTTGGAAGACTCTGAGTCTGCATCGTCTGCCGGTATCTTCAGTATCGTAATATCGTCCTCACTGAACTGGTTGGTCCTTGCCAGTGTGAGCTTAAGTGCTTCAGCATCAGCATATGGAACATCTCCGAGACTATCGTCTCCGTCAATAGCTATGATTAATGCCTTTCCCTCTTCCGATTTATCATTTTCCACCTTTTCTGCGACATAAGCTCCGGAGGTGCTGTGCAGGTTAAGTGTGAGCATACCGCCGCTCAGTCTTACATCCTTTTCGTCGCATTCCTTCCAGTCGGAATCCTCATCATCAGGAGCTGCATTATAGAATACCTTGTCTGTAAATCTGTCACCGCTTGAAAACAGCATATCGACACTTACATAAAGATCATCAACAAATTCATCTATATAGAAGGTCAGTGCATTGCTTGTGCCGTCACTTACAGTAAGAGACACGGAGAGGAACTTCACTCCGTAATACGTCTTGTCTTCATCTGCATCCTCATATTCAAACGGCTCTGATAATACCTCAAGCTGATACCTATAGCCCTTTTTAACCTCAAATTCCTTCTGATTATGGTCTACAGAGGTATATAAAAATGAAAATGTATCACTGCTGCTTCGAATCGCATAGTTCTGAATTATCACATTAGACTCTGAATCCTCAGAATCCTCGTCTGCATCTGCAGCTCCGTCCTCAAGTGCTCCCTCTAAGGCAAGCATAGGCTCATTTGAGGCTGTACGCAGCCCGTAAAGCTCCATGCTTCTGTCTTCAGGCATATCCTCATCAGACAGTCCGAACGGATTGGACTCCTTTTTAAGCTTGGACTCCTCAAGCTCCTGGAGCTTTGCATTATTGAGCGCAGTTATGCTGTTGAAGGCTGCTGTGA
>CAVALT010000149.1:0-4689 GCA_963589455.1 Clostridiales bacterium | reverse complement strand
ATGCATGGCAAGCGCTGCAAGAGCCTTGAAATCATCCGGATTGACCCTGTCGAGCTCTGAAAGCCTTTCAGGAATCCCTATGTCCTTATTCAGTGATCTTACAGCTTCAATAACAGCATCAGCTCCGAAGCCGTCATTTATGCCAAAGGCCTTTGCAACTGTATTAAAGCGCTCATCATAGACCATTCTTCCTCTGTCAAAGCTCATGACATAAGGAAGAAGCACTGCATTGCACACTCCGTGCGGCAGGTTATAGTGGCCGCCAAGTGCATGAGCCATTGCATGCACCATTCCAAGACCGGCATTGCTGAAGGCCATACCGGCAACATTTTCAGCATATGCCATCATGGTACGGGCGTGCTCATCCGCACCGTTATGTACAGCCTTTGGCAGATTATTGACTATTGCATCGATTGCCCAGACCGCATCCTTATCCGTTATTGGACTTGCTCCCTTTGAAAATACTGCTTCAATTGCATGAGTAAGCGCATCCATACCTGTTGCTGCTGTAAGTGACGGCGGCATGGAACGCATAAAGTCAGTATCATTTACAGCTATAGATACCATGCAGTTTACATCCTCCATGGCCATTTTGCTCTGGCGCACAGGATCTGTAACCACATAATAGTTTGTGCATTCACTGCCTGAGCCTGCCGTTGTATTTACAGCAACAATCGGAAGGCCGGCACGTATCGACTTATCAATGCCTTCATACTGCTCTACCCGGCCTCCGTTTGCCATAACAATGCTTACAGCCTTTGCAGTATCTATAGCAGATCCACCGCCAAGTGCTATAAGAACCTCTGCTTCTATTGCTCTTGCTGCTGAAAGACATTCGTTAACGACAGTTACAGAAGGATTAGGTCTGACATTATAATATACAGCATATTCTATTCCTGCATCAGAAAGAACCTCAGCCAGCCTGTCTGCAAGCCCGCTCTTATATAATCCTCTGTCTGTTATAAGCAATGCACGTTTTATCCTGGTCTTCTTAAGCTCAGGTCCAAGCAGCTTTACAGCGCCTTTTCCGAAAAATGTAGTTTTTACAGCGTTAATACGCTCAGGCATATCCTGTTTGCCTCCGTAATAATTACCGACATAATATATCAGGGGCAAAATAACTTGCCCCTGACTGGTACTTTATTTAACCATTCCGCAGACTATCTGAATCGGATCCCAGATAGTGCTCTGTGCAGATGAAAAGCAGAAATCTACGTCTCCGAGAGCCTTTGCACTCATGCCTGCTGTTATTGCAACTGCTATGGCATTAATACGTGTAGAAACATTTTTTCCGCCCCAGGCCTGCGCTCCGAGTACACGGAAGCTTCCGGCATCGTATACAAGCTTGATTGTTACAGGCTGCGGATTCGGACAGATACCGGGTCTGTCTGAGCCGGCAGCTGTGACTGACTTTACACGAAGTCCCGCTCTTCTTGCGGCCGATTCCGAAAGTCCTGTGCAGGCAATTTCCGTTCCGCCGATTCTTATGCTTGCTGTATGCAGGCTTCCTCCGCGAAGTACAGCACAATTGCCGACTGCATATACATCAGCTACACTCGTAGCAAGATTGTCATCAACAAGAACTGCACCGTCAGGTGTAAGCTCAGCTCCTATGCTTCTTAACAGCTCAGTATTAGGAACAGGATTGTCAGTGCATATGCACAGATCACATGGATAGGTTCCTCTCTCCGTCTGAACCTGCTCAACATAGGTTTTGCCAGGAAAGGCACGAACAGTCTCTCCGAGACTGAAGGCTACACCCTCAAGCTCAAGCTGTTTCTGTATCATCTGGCTGATTTCAGGATCAAATTCAGGCAGAAGCTGTCTGTTTTTATCAATGATGCGTACCTTTCGTCCAAGCTTTAAGAAGGTCTTTGCTATCTCAAGACCTGCCCAGCCTGCACCAAGCACAACAATATCACTTACATAAGGAGTCTTGGTAAATTCCTTAAGGAAAACAAGCTCCTCGACATTTTTAAGAGTATGAACACCGAGGCGCTCAGCACCCTTTACATTAGGAATGGTATCACTTGAGCCTGTCGCAATTACAAGCTTGTCATAGCGCTCCTTAAAGCTGCGGCCGGTTGAAAGATCAGTAACCTCTACCGTTTTAGCTGCAGGATCTATGGCTTTCACTTCATGCTGAAGGCAGGCCTTTATGCCATTTTTAGCAAGCTCTGTTTCCTTGCTTTGTATTGCTTTATTAAGCTCCTCGAGACTCTCCCCGAGGTAATGCGGCAGACCGTCAACTCCGCAGCTATAGAAGGCACCGCGCTCATATACGGTTACCTGTGCTCCATAGGAGCCTGCGGCAAGTCTTGATGCGGCTGATACACCTGCCGCTATACTGCCTACTACTATAATCTTCATTCTATAGCCTCTCTATATTTTTGATCTACTCCATTGCAGGAGGATTATCAACGATGCCCACAACAAGAGCATCAATAGGGGCCGCATAGTCCAATCCGTACTGAGTTGTCTGATCTGTAGTGACCAGAACAAGCTCACCGACACCGGCACCGATAATATCGGCTGCAACAAAGATATCCTTCCTTGTTCCGCCTGTCGGCTGTATCATTAAAAACTTCAGACCCTTGAGGTTATCCATCTTGCGTGTGGAATAAACCGTTCCCTTTACAGTTCCGAGTATCATCCCATAGCACCTCTTTCGTTATTCTTTGCCAAGAACCGTGACATACTGTCCCTGCTTAAGCTGAAATGCATTGCCGTCATCGGTATCTATATGCATGTCAAGCCTGCATTTTTCGCTTGCTCTTATAAGAACATGCTCCATAATGCCTGGTTTAACACCGTCAATCCTTACACTCACATGATCACCGTCAGCCACGCCAAAGCGTATGGCATCCTCGGGTGACATATGTATATGACGATCAGCAATAATTACACCCTTAGGCACATCTATCTCACCCATAGGTCCGCGAAGCTTGACTCCGGGGGTTCCTTCAAGATCGCCGCTGTCTCTTACCGGTGCACTGATGCCGATAGTACGGCAATCTGTCTGAGAAAGCTCTATCTGTGTAGCGCTTCTCTCAGGTCCCAGGATGCGAACCTTGGTAAGATAGCCCTTAGGACCGATTACATCAAGAGTTTCTTCACAGGCAAACTGTCCGGGCTGACTGAGCTTCTTTTTGGGCGTAAGCTGATAGTTGCGTCCGAAGAGCCAGTCAATATTGCTTCTTGTGAGGTGAATATGCCTTACTGATATTCCTACAGGGACCTGATTACCGCGTGTTCTGAGTTCATTTATCACAGCCTTTGAAACAATCTCCACAAGCTGTTCTTCAGTTATTCCCTGATAATCCAAGTCTGTTTACCCCATTTCCATGGAAATGCATCCCTGCCGCTCTGAGGCTGAAATTACAGTCAGAGACGGCAGGACGGCGGCAGTGCCGCCTGATGCTTAAGATCCCTAAAACAGGATCATTACCTTTAAACGTACAGCTGAAATTACAGCTCAGGCATAACCTCTGATACGCTTGTATGAGGACGAGGAATAACATGTGCGCTTACGATCTCACCGATACGTGCAGCTGCATTATTGCCTGACTCTACGGCTGCCTTTACAGCTCCTACATCTCCCTGAACAAATACTGTAACAAGTCCGGCGCCGATACGCTCCTGACCTACAAGTGTAACATCAGCTGACTTAAGCATTGCATCAGCAGCCTCAATATTTGCGGTAAGACCATTGGTTTCAATCATGCCGAGTGCTGCAGTAAGCGGTACCTGCTCTCCTGCCGGTGCGCCGGACATACCTACAGCCGGTCCCTTAGGCGGAAGAATCTTCTCTATATCAGCATGCGGACGGGCAATAACATTTGAGCATACAAGCTCTCCTACTCTGGATGCAGCCGCCTCGCCTGCCTCAACTGCTGATTTAACAGCTCCTACCTCACCTGTAACTATAACGGTTGTAAGTCCGGCTCCGATGGTGTTTGATCCTACGAACTCAACGTCAGCAGCCTTAAGCATTGCATCGGTTGCCTCAACGTTACCTACAAGACCCTTTGTTTCAATAAAACCTAATGCTTTCATTTCTTTCCTCCTGATAGCTATTGGCAGAAATTATTTTTTATATTTATTACTGTTAATTAAATTCATTTGTAATATGACTGTAAATACACACTTTTTCGGATCCCAGGCTCAGAATTACTCATACAGGCATGCCTGCTTCGGATTCTTCTGTTTTTGATCCTGAAGTCATATTATCTTTATTATATGTGAACCTTAAGAATCAGACAATTCTGAGGCCGCCCTCGCAGAGCATGCAGCGGCGGTGTCTGCAGAAGCTTCTCGCATCTGTGATTCCCTCACCGGTCGGGCCTGCAATGGTCATTGTGCAGTGACCTTCTCCGCCGATGCCAAGGCCTGCCTTGGTTGCAGAATTCTTGACAAATATTGTAGTCTCAATGGCCTTTGCAAAGATAGTCATATGATCTACATTCTTTGAATACATGCTTGCAGTATGACGATTGCCCTTCTCTGCTGCAACTGCAAGTGTTACAGCCTCCTCAAAGCTCCTTACCTTTACTATCGGAAGTACAGGCATAAGCTGCTCGCAGAGTACAAAAGGATGATCCGAAGGTGTCTCCATTATAACAAGTCTGCAGCTGTCCGGTGCAGAAATTCCAATCTGACGAAGTATCTCGGATGCATTCTTGCCTACCC
>CAVALT010000148.1:0-4713 GCA_963589455.1 Clostridiales bacterium | reverse complement strand
TCTTTTGGAATCTTCGGGGTCTGTGCATTAATTCTTTATTGGTTTTTATTGTGCTCGCTGTCTCAGCGACAGCTTGTTTATACTATCAAATCTGATTCAGTTTGTCAACGCTTTTATAAAACTTTTTTTGAAAGTTTTTTCTGACCACAATTACTCCTCAGAAGCCTCTTCCATCATCGTCTTAAGCTCCTCCGGCGTAAAGGTATATTTCTTAGAGCAGAAATGGCACTGCAGCTCAACGTCCTTTCCCTCCTCAATCATATCCTGGAGCTCTTTTCTGCCGACACTGATTAGAGCCTTTGACACTCTTTCCCTTGTACAGTCGCACTCAAAGCAGCAGGGGAGTCTGTCATATATCTTAAGCTCAAACTCTCCGAGTACAAATTCAAGTATATCCTCCGGGCTCATGTTCTTATCCAGCATGGAGGTTATACTGCTTATCTCTCCTATACGCTTCTCAAGCTTATCTATTATCTCATCCGTTGCTCCCGGCATCAGCTGGATAATAAAGCCTCCGGCCTGTCTTACTGTATTATCCTTATTCATCAGGACACCCAGTGCCACCGTCGACGGAACCTGCTCGCTTGTTGCAAAATAATAGGTCAGATCCTCTGCTATCTCTCCTGTTACAAGTATAGTCTGGCCTATGTAGGGCTCCTTGAGACCGATATCCTTTACCACTGACAGCACGCCAAGGTCCAGAGCACCGCCAACATCCAGCTTGCCCTTGTCATTTGGCGGCAGCATAACCGACGGATTATTAACGTAACCCTTAACATGTCCCTTGCTGTCTGCAGTAACCAGCAGTCCTCCTATAGGCCCGTCACAGTTGATTTTGATGGTGAGCAGATCCTTATCATTTTTCATGTCGCTGCCCATCATAGCTGCAGCTGTAAGCAGCCTTCCGAGAGCCGCCGTTGCTATCGGGGAGGTATTGTGATGTACTCTCGCCGACTCTACTGTCTCCCTGGTTGTTGCAGCAAAGGCTCTTATCATCCCCTCTGCCGCCGTTGCTCTTATTATATAATCCTTATTTTCTGACATATCTATCACTTCCATTTGTTGTTAATCAGCCTTTGTCAGGCTGACTCTGTTGTTATCACTCATTTTTCACTGTATATGTGTCTTTTCAGTTCACCTCAAAATAAGTATAGACATTTCCACTCTCGCCGGATTTGTGCTGCGAAGCAGCTAATCCCAAAGCAAATCCGTGTGAACCGCCAGAGGCTGCTAATGAAACGCTTACTTATTCTGTTCCCGGCTAATCCCGCTACCGCTGCAGCTTCGCTTGATCACACCTGCTTCAGGAGCTCAAGTTCATTTTCCGTTAGTGTCCTGTATTCCCCCGGCTCAAGCTCGGTGTCAAGCGTTATCGGGCCCATGGAAATGCGTTTTAGGTACGTGACCGTCCTTCCCTGAGTCTTAAACATCCTCTTGATCTCATGATAACGGCCCTCATGTATGGTTATAAAGCAGGAGCTGTCTGAAAGCCTGTTTATCATGCAGGGCAGCGTGGGCTTGTCATCGCCTATATCAACTCCTGCCATTATATGCTCAGCTGCTTCATTTGTGACTGCTCCGTCAAGCTCGACATAATAGGTCTTGTCCACGTGTCTTTTGGGTGAAAGCAGTCTGTGCGCCATGTCGCCGTCATTTGTTATGATCAGCAGGCCCTCGGTATCCTTATCCAGTCTGCCGACCGGAAACAGATCCGACCGGATCTTCTCCCTGATAAGGTCGGTCACACATACTGCCTTGCTGCTTCTTTTGTCTCTTGTTGCCGATATTACGCCCTGCGGCTTATTCAGCATATAATATTCATAGTCGGCATACCTTACTGCTTCGCCCGAAACAGCAACTGCATCCGCATTTTCATCTATCTTTGCTGCAGCGTCCTTGACCACAGCCCCGTTTACACTTACTTCTCCGCGGGCAATCAGCCTCTTGACCTCTGTTCTGGTTCCCCTGCCCGCCTCACACAAATATTTATCCAGCCTCATCTGTTACGCTTTCCTGACTGATACCTCTCCCGACATCAATACTGTCCTGCTGCCGTCCTCATCGACCTCCAGATTGCCCTTTTCGTTAATGTCTGCTGCAATTCCGGCATGTCTGCCCTGTCTGTCCTCCCAGGTAATCTCCTGACCGATCAGTACAGAGCGTTTCCTGTAAATGTCCATGAATTCTGCTGTCTCACCGTAAATTGCTTCCACCGCTCTTCCTGTCACATTTTCCGCAATGCTCCTTATCAGCTCCGACTTATTCAGTCTTAGCCCCGAAACAGTGCCTGCCACAGCCTTAAGTTCCTCAGGGAACTGATCAAGGTCGAGATCAATATTAATGCCTATACCAATGACAACAAATTCAATTTTGCTTCCGCTTTTGTCAGCTACAGCCTCAGTAAGTATGCCGCAGACCTTTTTTCCATTAAGAAAAAGATCGTTTACCCATTTTATGCCGAGTTTCTCGCTTCCTGCAGCCTCAAGTGCCGTAAGTGTGCCTACTGCCGCTGCCGGAGTTATAAGCATACATTTATCCGGTGCTTCATTTACCCTGAGTACAATCGTCATGTAAATGCTGTTTCCCGCAGGTGATGCAAAGCTCTTTCCGCTTCTTCCGCGTCCGGCAGTCTGCCTGTCAGCGCTTATGACAATGCAGTCCGGCACTGTCTCACCGCTGCCGCTGCACCTGCTGTCCTCTATCATCCGCCTTGCATAGCTGTTGCTGGAATCCAGCTCACTGAAATGAATATACTTAATCTCTGTATCAGCTGCTGCATTCATTCTGATATCCTCTTAAATGTATCAAAGTGATAGTGAATACCATCATATTCCTTCATTTCCCCGACAATGCTGTGCTCCCACTCCTTAAGCTCGTCCAGTCTCGGGTAGCTTGTATCGGCCTTTCTCGGGCTGTCATTGATCGTCACCAAGGCAGTATCACAATAAGGAAGGAGCTGCTTATATATGCTCGCTCCGCCTATAACGAAAACCTGATCTCCTGCAAATGCACCGCAGAGCTCGGCTGCCTCCTGCGGGTCTTTGACAACCGCAAGCACCGTCGGCGCTGCCGGCCGGTTTTCCTTTGGCTGTGACTTTGCTGAAAGCATCTGATTGCAGAGCTCCTTAAAGCTCTGATGCTTTTCCTCAGAATCCAGCTCTCCGAGGTAAATGTCTGCTGCCTCGCGGCTTTCCTGCCCTATATGTGACTCATCGCCGGTCAGTACAAGATTGACTCTGCCCTTAAGCGGCTTTGCTCCCGGGAAGCTCTCGAGCGTCCTGCGGCCCATAATAACCACGCTTTCAGCTGTGGTGCTTCTGAAAAATTTCATATCCTCGGGGATATAGACAAGGAGATCGCCCTCGCAGCCTATGCCCCAGCTTTTATTAACGTTTACTATACTTATCATATTTTATCATTCTATAGCTTTAAACATTGGTGGCAGTATATGAAGTCAGGGGCAAAGGGCTTTGCCCCTGACCGATACCAGATTGCTCCGCACTGCGTGCTCCGGCAATCTTCAAAAACATTCATAAATCGCTCATTTTTCTGCGAAAAATAGCTTCTTTATTCATGTTTTTGCGGATCCCAAGTTCAAAAATCCTCCTGCAGGCAAGCCTGCGTCGGATTTTGAAGCTTTTGACCCTTGTATCGTCATATTGCTATCGGTATATCCTTTATCTGCTCGCCATAGCGGTAATCCGTGAGCTTTATATCATCTGGGGTAAATGCATAGAAGTCCTTTACCTCGGGATTAAGCTCAAATTTTGGTGCCGGGTACGGCTTCCTTGAGATCAGCTCTCTGATCAGCGGGACGTGTCTGTCGTAAATATGTGCGTCCGCAATCATATGCACCAGCTCTCCAACCTCCATATCACTGACCTGGGCGAGCATATGCATGAGCACAGCATACTGAGCTACATTCCAGTTATTTGCCGCAAGCACATCATTTGAACGCTGATTCAGTATGCCGTTAAGCACAAGGCTTCCGGTTTCAGGATTTTTCGTGCAGTTAAAGGTCATGCTGTAGGCGCACGGATACAGGTTCATCTCGTGCAGATCACTGAAGGTATATATATTTGTCATGATGCGGCGGCTGTACGGATTATTTTTAAGATCATACAGCACGCGGTCCACCTGATCAAACATACCCTCCTTATACCTGTGCTTCACGCCAAGCTGATAGCCGTAGGCCTTGCCTATGCTGCCGTCCTCATCTGCCCATTCATCCCAGATATGCGAGTTGAGCTCATTTATATTATTGGACTTCTTCTGCCAGATCCAGAGCAGCTCATCGACAGCTGACTTAAGCGCAGTTCTCCTGAGTGTAAGTATAGGAAATTCACGGCTTAAGTCATATCTGTTGACCACCCCGAATTTTTTAATGGTATAGGCAGGCGCGCCATCCTCCCAGTGTGGTCTAACCTTTTCACCTGAGGTGTCCTGGCCTCCGTCAAGTATATCCCTGCACATATTTATAAATACATCATCTGCGTATGCCATCTGAAAGGTCTCCTGTCTTTATCATCCCTATGAGTAAAAATTATCTCGTTCAGCCGACCCAGCTGCCGTCAGCTCTGAAGGTCTGCTTCTTTCCGTCTATAACGCGGTCTCCGACTGCCATTTTGCCGTCTGCATCAAGGTAATACCAGGTGCTTCCAAGCTGCAGCCAGCCTGCTGCCATGCTGCCGTCTGCATTGAGATAGTACCAGC
>CAVALT010000147.1:0-4715 GCA_963589455.1 Clostridiales bacterium | reverse complement strand
GCTCCATGCTTCTGTCTTCAGGCATATCCTCATCAGCCAGTCCGAACGGATTGGATTCCTTTTTAAGCTTGGACTCCTCAAGCTCCTGAAGCTTTGCATTATTGAGCGCAGTTATGCTGTTGAAGGCTGCTGTGATGGTGTTGTTTTTAGCCGCTGCAGAATCGTCTGCCGTGGATGTGCTGCCGTTTGTTGTATCTGCAGTCTCAGTTCCTGAACCGGTGTCTGCTGCCGTGTCTGTGGTTCCTGCTCCGGAATCGGCAGTTGTTGTATCAGCAGTTGTGCTGCCGCTTGTATCTGAGCCCGCATTGTTGCTTTCGGCTGCTGTTGACCCAGTCTCAACACCTGAAGCTGATGATGCAGTATCTGCGGCGGATGTATTATCAGAGTTATCCTGTTGCTGAGCTGTTCCGCTCTGCGAGCCGGCTGCATTTCCTTCTTTATCTCCGGCAGCAGCACCGATTCCCGATGCCTCACTCGTATCAGCCGATCCGGCTTCCTTTTCTGCAGTAGAGCCTTCTTCTTTACTGTCCTTGTTATCAGACTCAACAGCTTCCTTTGTATCTCCGGCAGACTTTTCTTCCTCTGTCTGTCCGGAGCCAGCTTCTGATGCATTCGATGTGCTTCCGGCAGCAGCATATGACTGCATGCCTGATAACGATGAATGCACCGGCGAAGCAATCATGCTGAGACTCAGCAGAACAGCCGCAAAGCGCTTGCAGTTTCCGTTGATCTTCATAGTTCCCCTTTCTTAACCTTTATTATATGCAACATATTTATATTATGATACCATGGTCAAAAGCTTTTGCACCTGACCGATACCTGATTAAAACCTGGCTGATTCCAGAATAGTATCAGAATGATATCGAATTAATATCAGATTGCTCCACACTGTGTGCTTCGCATAATCTTCAAAAGATATAGTAGCTGTTTAGCGCCCATCTCGAATTTGCTCCGCAAATCCTCGATGCGGCAGGTGCTAAACAGATACATAATAAAAGCATACCCGGCAGTGCATTTCTATTTTGGAAACGCTGTCAGGTATGCATGCTTTAAAATTAATGTGCAAGCAGGTTCATAAAGAACTGATTTGCCGCATAGCAGCCTATAATGCAGGCTGTAAGTGCCGCAATAATCTGCAGCATCGGAAAGGTTGTTTCCGGTGCCGGTGCCTTGCTTATATCTACATGGTTGCGCTCTCCGTACGGATCATTGGTTTCAGGCTTATCATATTCTGACTTGCTGACCATGCCCGCATGGGCGCACTTGAAGCCGCAGGTTGCGCATCCGCCCTGACAGCCCTCTGCAGCGTCAGACGGCGGCTGATATGTGGTCTGCAGAGCATTGTCCTTAATGGACTGCACAGCATACCAGAGCACATCATGATATTCATCATCCTGCTTTTCTGCAGCATTTGCTGCAGCTGTATTTATCTTTTTATCCTTCACTACAGATCATACTCCTTTGCCATACCGTGACTTACAGCTCTACCTTATACTCAGGTGCTGCAACACCGTCAAGCACATAATATGCTGCGCCCTCCTCGGCATTGACATATATCTCAAGCTTCTTGGCAGTCTGACCCTTGCAGGCCTTATTTACAGCCTTTACGATGTCATCATAGCTGTAGCTTCTGCCATGTGCCTCAAAGGTTACCACTGTCTTCTTAGGCTCAAACTTCTTAACAGTCTTTCTTACGGATGCTGCTGTCTTCTTTGTAAGCTCAACTGCCTTATCTGTAGCCTCCCTGACTGCCTTCTCGGCAGCAGGCTTTCTCGCAGCCGCAGCCTTGCTTACCTTCTGCTCAGCCTCAGCCGCCTTGACCTCAGCCGCCTTAACTGCTGTTTCCACAGCCTCCTTAAGCTCTGTTGTATTCTTTAATACTGCTGCCATAGTGTCTCCTCTCTGTATATCTACAGCTATTTACTCGTTGCCGAGTGCCTGGAGCAGTGACGGCACGAACTGCTTCTTACGAGATACAAGTCCGCGAACTATAAGTCCAAGCTCTCCCTGCTCCGTCTTAAATGCCTTCTTAAGCAGCTCCTCCGCATTTTCCCCGGCAAAGATAACCTCACTGGACTGCTCTCCTATGCTGGTTGCAATGTAGAAGGCCAGATCCAGCTTGTCATTTACAAGGATCTCTCCGATATAGTCAGATACCATCTGCTCTGCCTTCTTAAGGTTGGCCGGGCTGTTGAAGGTGCCCTGAGCGATCTCAATCCTCATGTTGTTGTTTCTTAATATCTTGCAGTCATTTCTGAAGACTGACTCGGCTGTCTTGCCTGTGAGATCCTCTCCTGCATCAAACATATCAGAAGCAAGCTTCATGTAATCGACATTTGCAAGCTTTGCAAGCTCCATCGCTGCGACCTTGTCCCTGTGTGTGCAGGTAGGTGACTTGAAGCAGAGCGTATCCGAGAGAATGGCGCTGAGCAGCAGTCCTGCGATGCCCTTAGGCGGAACAAGTCCGTTCTCACGGTACATATCGTTGATAATGGTTGCGGTGCAGCCTACAGGCACATTTCTGAATATGATCGGGCCTGTGGTCTCGATGTCGCCTATCCTGTGGTGGTCGATAATGCCCATGATCTCGGCCTCGTCAAAGCCGTCCACGCACTGGCTCTTCTCATTGTGATCCACGAGCACAAGCTTCTTCTTCTTAAGGCTGATGAGGTTGCGCTTGGATATAAGTCCGATCACCCTGCCCTGCTCGATTACCGGGAAATAATTATATCTGACATTACTCATTATCTCCTTGACATCCTCAACCTGAGCTGTCGGCTCAAAGCTAATGACATCAGTCTTCATATAATTGCTTACCGGAACCGACTGATTAAGCAGTCTTGATGCTGCATAGGTGTCCTTGGTGGTACAGATAAGATTGCAGCCGTTCTTCTTCGCAATGTGGGTAATCTCCTCGGATACATCTGTTGCCATGCAGGCAATAACCAGGGATGCTCCAAGCTCAACTGCGCACTTAAGAGCCTCGTAGCGGTTTCCTACTATAAGAATGTCGCTCTTTTCAAACAGCTCCTTGATTGCCTCCGGAGTACTTGCTCCGATAGATACCTTGCCGTTTCCGCTCAGCACTGTCTCCGGATCTCCGTTGATAAGTCTGGCTCCGATAGTATCAATAACGTTCTGCAGCGGAACATTTGCCTTAAGGAAGGCTCTTGCATCGAGGGTATCCATGTTGGCCATGGCAATGTCCTTGATGGTAATGATGCCGAGGAGCATGCCGTTCTCATCTGCTACAGGAAGAGTCGAGGTGTCCCTGATCCTCATCATGTCCCAGGCCTCGCGTATGCTGGTCTTCGGTCCTATGCCCTGCTCCTCTCTGATGTCAAGGTCGCTTACCTGTGCATGCACATCGAGACACAGCCTCGGTATCGGGAAACGGAATCTCTCGAGCACGAAATTTGTCTCCGGATTGATCACTCCTGCACGGCAGGGCTCATAGACTGCATCACACTCACTGTAGCCCTCCCTGATGCGCTTGTCGCGCACCTTGTTCATAAGATCAGCGTAGGCAATAGCGGAGCATATAGAGTCCGTATCCGGATTCTTATGTCCGATTACCATTATCTTCTTAAATTCTTCCTTCTCAAACGCCATTAATTATTTTCTCCCCGTATAATATATTTCGTTCCGGCTGCGGCTTTCAGCCGTTTTTCTTCCTGGAAATGCTGACGGCTCAGCCTGGCTTAATGCGGTTTTTCGGTACAGCTCGGCTAAAATAAGCCAGAGCACAATAAATGCTCCGCGCCGCAAAGTCTGGCTCTTTATTATGCCCTTGCCTTTTCTGCCTTGAGTGCCTCGGCTGCGGCCTCACGCTGCCTGCATATCTCGTCCCAGCTCGGATGCTTTGCCATTGCTTCGGTAAATGCCTTCATATGCTCAGGTATATTGATGTTCTGAGGACAGCTGCGAACACATTTTCCGCAGGCTATGCAGGCTGACGGCCTCTTGTCCTCCGGCAGGGCATCCACAGTCATGGAAATGTTGAAGGACGGTGCTACCCTGTAGTCGTTGTACTTGGCTATAAGCATAGGGATATCAAGTCCCATAGGACAGCCCTTGCAGCAGTATCTGCAGCCCGTGCACGGAATCGAATCCTTAAGATGCTCTGCTATATCAAAGAGCAGTTCGTTGTCACTCTCGCTTACCGGCTTAGCTGCATTAAAGGTTCCGACATTGTCGAGTGTCTGCTCGTAGCTGGACAGTCCGCTAAGTATCACCTTGACATTATCAAACTGGGTGAGCCATCTGTAGCCCCAGGAAGCAGCGCTGTCGTCCGGACAGACTGCCTTAAGCCTTGCCTCCTGATCCTCTGGCAGCCTTGCAAGTGCTCCGCCTCTTACCGACTCCATTACAACTATCGGAATATTGCGCTGTGTAAGCAGCTCATACTTGCGCTTGGCGTCCTGAAGCGTCCAGTCCAGATAGTTCATCTGTATCTGGCAGAACTCCATGGCTCCGTCTGCATAATCAAGGAAATGCTCTAAAAGCTCCGGTGCTCCGTGTGAGGAAAAGCCGAGATGCCTGATGCGGCCTAAGCGCTTCTGCTCCTTAAAGTACTCAAGTATGCCCCACTTAGGATCCGTATATACATCATAACATTTTTCATTGATATTATGCAGCAGATAAAAGTCAAAATAATCAACTCCGCACTTCG
Source organism: Clostridiales bacterium (assembly GCA_963589455.1). Lineage (GTDB taxonomy): Bacteria > Bacillota > Clostridia > Lachnospirales > Lachnospiraceae > Avilachnospira. The sequence goes on along the minus strand of CAVALT010000147.1, from coordinate 43 downwards.
CGAGCTGCTCCTCAAAGGTCTCTGCCGGGTTGTAGCTCTTTGC
>CAVALT010000146.1:0-4722 GCA_963589455.1 Clostridiales bacterium | reverse complement strand
TCGGACGCTGTATTTTTCTGCTCTGTGTTGTTATGCTCTGTGTTATTGTCCATTGTTGCACTGTCCTTTGCCTAAGCCCCAGAAACAGATCAGCCGGCATTTGATGCCGCAATCTTGACCTTGCTCCAAAGCTCTGACATTATCTTTCTGGTGTCCTCATTATACTCAAACACCTCATCATTGTCATTATCATCACGCGGAATGAACGCATCTATGCCTTCAAATTCTCCGCCTTCTCCTGAGAGCTCCTCCATAACCTCCTTATTAGGTGAGGTATAACCTACCGTAAGTGACTTATCTAGAGCCTCATCATATTCGGTAATATAGTTGATGAATTCGTATGCAAGCTCAGGATTTTCCGCATTTTTAGGAATAACCATGCTGTCCGACCACAGATTGGTGCCTGACTCAGGCATGAAGTAGCCCATGTTTTCATTTTCACTCATTACATAGGTTGCATCTCCGGAATATATAAGTCCGAGAGCCTTTCTGCCCTGTGCCATATTATCAATAATCTCGTCAGTGACAATCTCCGGCTCCATGGTATTAACACACTGAAGCAGGAATTCATACGCCTCATTAAGCTCATTTTCATCTGTTGTATTCATGGAATAGCCGAGATACTTAAGAGCCATCATGAACTCATCTCTCTCCGAGTCATAGAGGTATATATCGCCCTTGTACTTCGGATCGGCAAAGATTCCGAAGCCCTCCTTCTCGAGGTCTGCGAGATCCACCTTTGTCTTGTCATATACTATTCCTACCGTACCCCAGAAATAAGGTACGCTGTAATCATTGTTCGGATCATAGGGAAGATTTCTTACACCGTCTGCAAGCAGATCAAGGCAGGTAATCTTATCCTTATCAAGCGGCTGCAGGAGATCCTCCTTAAGCAGTCTCTCTATCATATAGTCACTTGGCACCAGTATATCATAGGCATCACCGTTGGCGACCTTGATATACATCTGTTCATTGGAGTCAAATTCGTCCATAACCACATCGGCGCCGGTACGCTCCTTAAATCCGGATATCATATCCTCTCCGGTATATTCTCCCCAGTTATAGACATGCAGGGTCTGTCCTGCATATTTGCCCTCGCTCTTGTTTCCGCAGCCTGTCATCATAAATGCTGCTCCAAGAGCTGCTACACCAAGTGCCGCAGCAATGATTTTTTTCAACTTTACATAAACCTCCTGTAAATATCAGGCAACCGCCTGTTTTTTCAATAAGCAGACTGCTCTGCCTATATGCTTATACGCCTCCCTGTTCCGGCTGTTCCTTCTGAAGCCGGGCTTTATTCATATGCTCTGCTATTATCGGCACCACATTGATGATTATAAGCACCAGCATGATGACGCCTACTACCAACGTTGATATCGCATTGATTGACGGATTAACACGCTTGCTCATGGTATAAACCATGATGCTCAGGTTTTTCACGCCTCGTCCTGTTACAAAGTACGAAATGATAAAATCATCAAACGACATTGTAAATGCAATAAGCGCTCCGCTGAAGATACCCGGCGATATCTGAGGCACTATCACCTTGATCAGTGCCTGCGCCGGCGTGGCTCCGAGGTCCATGGCTGCATCTGCAAGATTGGGATCCAGTGAGCGTATTTTCGGCATGACACTTAATATAACATAAGGCGTGCAAAATGCAATATGCGCTAAGATCATTGTAAGAAGTCCGCGCTCTATTCCGAAGGTTATAAATAAGAGCATGAGTCCGATTGCAGTAACAATCTCAGGATTCATAATCGGAAAATCATTGATCTGAGAGATCAGCTTGTTTATGATCCTGCGCGACTTCGAGAGTCCTACTGCGGCAAGTGTTCCGAATACCGTAGATACGACTGTTGCAACTGCTGCCACCAATACAGTGGTATAAAGCGACTGCATCATCTGCGTATCACTGAACATCTTCTCGTACCATCTGAGTGAAAAGCCCTTGAGGACTGTCAGTGATTTTGAATCATTAAATGAAAATACAACTACATATACTATAGGCAGATAGAAAAATACCACTGCCAGAAGCATGGCAAGCTTACCTATGACATGTTTATTTCTCTTCACAGTCTAAGCCCTCCTCAATCAGATACCTGTGAATTGCGGCTCTCAATGTATCTTACAAGATACATGCTGAGCATCATTAGTATAGCCATGATGACAGATATTGCCGAGCCAAAATTCCACTCACCTACTGTTATAAACTGATTCTCGATTACATTTCCTATAAGGAAGAACTGTCCGCCTCCTAAGAGCTTCGGTATGAAGAAGGAGCTTACCGCCGGCAGGAATACAAGGCTTATGCCGCTTACCACTCCCGGAAGCGATAATGGAAATGTGACCTTTAAGAAGGTCTGCACCGCATTTGCCCCAAGATCACTGCTGGCATCCAGAAGCGATCTGTCCATCTTGCAGAGTGAGGTCACTATCTGCAGTATCATAAACGGAAGGAAATTATACACCATGCCGATCAGCACTGCACTCTCGGTATACAGCAGCTCTGTATCTGCAAAGCCGAGCGCTGAAAGTATGTTGGATACAATGCCGCCCTCTGACAATATTCCTATCCACGCATAGGTGCGCACAAGCATATTGATCCAGGTCGGAAGTGTAATTATAAGCGTAAGCATATTGCGGACTCTGTCGCTGTTGCCTGCTATAAAGTAAGCTACAGGATAAGCCAGAAATATACATATGACTGTTGTCTTTAATGCTATCTTGACCGAACGCCAGAGTACGATAAGGAAATCCGGATCGGTAAAGAATTTTATATAGTTTTTAAAGGTTAACTCAAAGGTTATTATGCCGTTGCCGCCGGTCGTGATGGAATAGAAAAATACTATTATCATCGGAAGCAGGAGCAGCAGTACGCTCCATACTATATACGGTACAGCCAGCTGTGAAAATCTCTTCAACTTTTTGCCTCCCGTATCAGACTGTCATGCGCTTCATTACATGTATGTCATTTTTGCCGAACCTAAGGCCTACCTCACTGCCCTCCTCAACATAGTTGACAGTACGAACCTTAAGCTCACGTCCCATGGTTGAAAATGTAACTCTGTAGGAGCTGCCGTCCTTTACATTTTCCGGATCAAAGTCGTAATCAACATACATCTCAACAGCCTGCTCCTCATCTGAGAGCTTCCAGCCCTGTGCATTTGCCCAGAGCTTGAGGTCCGTGTCGAGTGCCTGCGATTCCTGCAGCTCATCGGCTGTCTTGAAGAAATTGAAGGCCATAACACCCTCGTTGGCTCTGATATTTTTGACTATCGGCTGGTTGACCACATAGATCATCTTCTGGATCATGGTTCCATCGGAGGTCGAGAATACCACCGGATACTCTCCAACCTCTTCCTTAACGCTGTATTCTATGCTGCTCAGGGAAATGTAATCGTCCGTCTCCGGGTTCCAGGCCTGTGCATCGGCACGTGCTACAACCTCCTTGTCATCAAGGCTTCCGACATCCTCAATATCCACGAAGAAATCATTGGCCGAGATCTTTTCCCTGCCGTCCGCTGAAACAACCTCGTTGTTTTTAACTATGCGCATATTGACAGTCACTGAGGTTCCCGGGACGGTCTCTACCACAGTCTCATAATGCATGCCCTTAAAGAGCACGCTGTCAACTGTTCCCGTAAGCACGCCCTCCTCTGCCGGCACAATAACAAGGTCCTCAGGTCTTATGACAACATCGACCTCTTCATTCTTGGCAAAGCCATGGTCCAGGCATTCGAAATTCTGATCATCGAAGCGAACAAGGTAATCGTCCAGCATCCTTGCTGGAATGATATTGGATTCGCCTACAAAGTCCGCTACATAGCGGTTGACCGGTGTATTGTATATATCCTGTGGGGAACCGATCTGCTGTATCTCACCGCCCTTCATGATGACTATCTTGTCAGACATGGTGAGGGCCTCCTCCTGATCGTGAGTTACGAAGATGAAGGTAATGCCGACCTCCTGCTGTATGCGCTTAAGCTCATACTGCATTTCCTTTCGGAGCTTGAGATCAAGTGCTCCGAGCGGCTCATCCAGCAGCAGCACCTTAGGCTCATTAACCAGGGCTCTTGCTATCGCAACTCTCTGCTGCTGACCTCCGGAAAGCAGGGTGACATTTTTGTTCTCGTAGCCCTCGAGACCAATGAGCTTGAGCATCTTCATAACCTTCTGCTCTATTACGTCCTTGCTCATCTTCTTGATCTTAAGTCCGAAGGCAATATTGTCATGCACGTTCATATGCGGAAAAAGCGCATATTTCTGGAATACCGTATTAAGCTCGCGCTTATAAGGCGGGAGAGCTGTTATATCCTCTCCGTCAAATATAACCTGACCCTCAGTCGGTTCGAGAAATCCGCCCAGTATCCTGAGCAGCGTGGTTTTGCCGCAGCCCGACGGGCCCAGCAGTGTGACGAATTCATTTTCCTTAATATCGAGACTTACGTTTTTAAGCACGAGCTGGTCATCGAAATTCATCACTATGTTTCTGAACTGAATGAGCGTCTTTTCTTCCATCTATATCCCTCCGCAAATGTAGCTTCCGCATATACGGTGCCTGAGCCGGTTAGGGCCCTGGCTGTTTGTGAATGTATTTATGAATTGTTAATTGTTTAGTACCGCCGCCAAAGCCCATCGCGCGAAGCCCATGCCGCGATACGGTGCTAAGGAAACGCTGATTAAAGCGTTTCCTGCGCCGGATTTGCGCTGCGAAGCAGC
>CAVALT010000145.1:0-4752 GCA_963589455.1 Clostridiales bacterium | reverse complement strand
AATGCTTCGCCGAGCAAGCTCTGCTCAACATTTTATAGCTTTTTCTGGTGGTGCTGAACAATTACCAAAACACTAAAGCCCCACACTCCGGTGTTCATATTGTCATACAGACATTCTACAGAGTGCAGGGGCTTTTTACAACATTATATTAGCTGTTTATCAGCTTCCATATTTAAGGAAACGCTGATTAAAGCGTTTCCTACGCCGGATTTACGCTGCGAAGCAGCTAATCCCAAAGTAAATCCGTGCAATCCGCCGGAGGCTGTTAAGGAAATGCTGATTAAATCAGCATTTCCTTAAGCGTGAATGGCTGCTTGCAGGTAAATTCACGCTTAAATCGAAAGGAGGTCAAGGCCCGAAGAGCCTCCGGCCAGCCAAAAATTCCTTAAGCTTCTTCCTTAAGACGGTTCAGAACCTTAGCCAGACAGCCTGTGCCGTAGAAGAGCATGCGTTTTACACGGCTCACGGTAGCTGAGCTTGCTCCGGTTTTCTCCATAATCTCGGTATAAACCTTTTCCTCCTTAAGCATCTCGGCCACCTCGAAGCGCTGCTCCATGGACCGCAGCTCACTTAAGGAGCATACATCCTCGAAAAATTCTCTTGCTTCCTTCGTGTCCTTAAGTGTAAGAACCGCCTTATACATGTTGCTGTTGGTTTTCTTTGTATTTCTTGACATATTACTGACCTCAAACAGATATTCTCTCTGCAGCGGTCACAATTCCTGCTGCATCAGAATATTGCCTTCAGTTTAACATTTTAGAATGCTAAAGTAAACAGTCAGGCCTGTTTTTTCAGTCCGTAAACTTCTTATGCCTGCTCAGTTACAGCTGAACTATTGCTTTGGGAAATGCTGCTTAAGGCATTTCCCACGCCTGATTCGCACTGCCAAGCAGCAAATTCAAACGCAAAACCGTGCGGTTCGCCGGAGGCTGCATGCTTTTATGCATTGTAGTATACATCCGTACCGTCAACGGTAAAATCAGCATAGTCTGTCAGAAGATAATCGCCGTATATATCAAAGACCACAAAGCCATATGCATATTCTCCGTCAGGAAGCAGGTTGAACTCAAGCTGTGTCCCGTCTGTATATATGTATTCACTGCCCGTATAGCCTCCGTCCTCAAGGGTATTGGTATCAAAGGATTCAAATAACGGCACTATCCTGTCACCCTTTTTAAGACCGCGGTCAATTCTTCCTGCCATACCATTTGTCTCGATTCCGTCCCAGACTCCGTCAATATTTATAGTATTATTAACATAATCATGGGTAAACACGAGATTTGTTGACTCTCCGTTTATCATAACCGGTGACGAGTAAACATCATAGCCATCACCCTCTGTCATTATATATGCTGCAAGAATCTGTCCGTCCGGAAGTGAAAACCAGGAGCCGTCAAAATTGTCCGTGAAGGTACCTGTTTCCCAATCCATATTTATATCTGTGCTCATACCTAAGCAGATTGCGTCATTTAAATCATCCGAGAACATGTATACGCTTGCCTGAACACTTGAGGTATTGTCGACAGCCTCCTGTGTCAGCGTAAAGGTATATCTTCCGTCTTTATCCAGTCCCGGTTTCCTTGCAAATGTGATAAGCGGGCTCTCACCTGTCGGCTCTGCACTGTCATAATAGCTCCAGTCACTTAAATCCTCGCTGTCATATCCCCAGGAATCCAATATTGCCGCTTCATCAAAGCCTGAGGTATCTCCTCCGTTCATGCCGCCGTATGCTATACGGGCCGCATAAGCATAGTAGTAAGGGCTGACTGCAACCTCACTGAAGATTCTTAACTCCGATGAATCACTGATCTCCAGCGGATAGTATACTGACAAGCCGCTCGCATCGGTATGATTTGCTCCGTTTTTTTCATAGATAACCGCACTCTTAAGTGCATCAGCTACCAAATCCGTATTGTCTGCATAATCACCGCAGGAATCCACAAACCCGCCCAGGTCAATCATATTGGTATAGCCTACGGATTTATTGTTGCCGCCATAGTTTTTAACCTTGACAGCCCTGCGGATTACATCGGACAGACTGCCTGCATCCGCTGTTGCATCATAAAGCGCCTTGGCATAGGTATTAAACGAAATAACCAGCTCATCTATCTTTGACAGATCGATAACAGACATCGTTGCAGAGGCTTCATCCTCTACCTCGCTGTCAGCAAGAGCGGCATAATAGCCGTCTGCTACTGCCTTGCCGAGATCTGCACCGTCAGCCTGAGGATTCTCCATAAGATATCTGCCCATGGCCTCATAATTCCATCCGAGACCGGATTCGATCTCCTGTGACCCATACATATAATAGGCATGTGATGCAAGCATATTGGCTGACTCCAGTGTTCCCATAAGACACGCATCAAAGCCTACAAATTCAAAATTACGGTCCAACATATCATTTACGCTTAATAACGCATCGTCTATGGCACTCAGAGTCAGGCTGTCGTTATCGTATTTTTCATCAAAGCATACTCCGGACAGACTTCCTCCTCCGTGGTTCCAGAGTATAAGTCCGTAATTTTCAGCCGGATATGTTTCTATACCCCACCTCAGGAAATCCGCGAGAGTCTCCGAATCACCCATATTGGCTATAGGCTGTTCATCCACAATCTCAGCTTCTCCGTTATATATTGCTAATCGCTGCAGTACATCGGCGCTGCACAGCTCATTCTGCCATTCATTGGCTCCTCCGGTCTCAAGGATGAATTTAACACGTTCATCATTTCCGGAATCAAGCATAGCCTGCATATTACTTGTGGCTTCACCGGAACCATCCTCGAGATCAGAGCCGCATATATATACAAATATCGACCAGCTTTGGTCATCAGAGCTGTGAGTATTGTCAAGCAGAGTCGGACGCTCAATATTGAGCATTCCGTCCTCATCAAGCCACACAAGCATACTGCCGTCAGACTCAGGCTGTTCCACCCCTCCTGCGGAAGCCTTGGCAGGTGCTGCGGCATTCGTGCCGTTCTGTTCTTTCTCTGCTGCTGTATCATTCGTATCTGAAGCTGAATTATCAGTTTGCCCGCTGCAGGAGCTAAATATCAAGGATATGCCGAGCAGGAGCGGCAGAAGCATTTTTCTGAACATATTAACCTATCCCTTCTTAAAGGAAACGCTTATTAAAGCATTTCCAGCGCCGGATTTGCGCTGCGAAGCAGCTAATCCTAAAGCAATTCCATGCGATCCACCGGAGACTTTTAGGGAAATGCTGATTTAATCAGCATTTCCCTAAACTAAAGCTGCGGTGGATTGCACGGATCTGCAGCTGCGATTATTTCAATCTTACGAACATCTGAACCCAATAGTACTTATAGTACTTGTCTGTTGCACTTGCATCATAGTAGAAGCCTACTGCACTGTGGGTATAGCTTTCCTTCATGATATTCGCCTTATGTGCCTTTGATCTCATCCATGCATTAACAGCATCCTCAGGTGTAAACTGTCCGTATGCAATATTTTCTCCGAAAGCACTGTATTCGACTCCCGCCTCATCAAGTGCCGTAGAGCAGATGGTTCCGTCAGGCCTTGTATGTGAGAATTTCTCTGCCAGCTCAGCCGCACGTGTATTGCATGCCTCGGCGACAGAATCATCCCATTCAAGCTCGTCAAGACCGTTTGCGGTACGCTTCTTGTTAATCAGATCAAAGCACTCTCTGGCATAGCTGCTGAAGTCCTTTTCATCCTCCTCAGACTCAGTCTTCTCCCAGGGATAGGTTATTTCTCCTGTTTCCAGGTTAATAGTCCTGTAGGTCCAGTTCTTTGAGCTTTCCGAGGAGGAGTCAGATGATGTTGTTGATGTACTTTCAGCTGAGCTGGTATCTGCACCATAGACAGTGCTGTTGTTTGCCACGATAACATTTGAGGCTCTCTGACCTGAGGATGTTCCAGTGTTTAAGGCAGATTCCGCTGTAGCTGTTGTTGCTGTCTGTGCTGTTATCGCATTCGAAGCTGTGTTTCCTGATAAGCCCGCATACGTCCTGGTCTGTATGACTCCGTTCTGTATCCAGCCTCCGTTTGTGTCAACTGTATAGCCGTCAGGAGTGATTGTATTTGCAAGCATATAGCCGTCAGCATCAAAATAATAACACTCGGCTATGCCGTCACCGTTTCCGTCAATCCACTGCCAGCCATTGCTGTACCAGCTCGTACCATCCACACTGGTTGCATACCACCAGCCCTGTGAATTCTGCGACCAGCCGGATGCAAAGGCCGGATTAACAGCCGCAATTGATGCTGCCGCTGCCGCTGCAAGGATTAAGCCCTTCCTGTGTGTTTTTCTCATGGTTATTTCCCTTCCCCCTTCTCTTTTTTTTGATTTATTCTTTTTCCGGAACCAAGCTGAATTACGGTTTGGGCTCCAACTTTTTTAACAATCTTCAAAAGCATTCATAAATCACATATTTTTCTGTGAAAAATGGCTGCTTTATTCATGTTTTTGCGGGTCCCAAGCTCAAAAGTCCTCTTGCAGGCAGGAACATCATCGGATTTTGAAGCTTTTGCCCCTGATATCTATCAATATAAATACATAAACATCCGGAGTCAAGTTCACATGGCAGTCACAATCATACTTAAAGGAATCCTTTAAGCCGAAAAAGGGAGCTGAATCATCTCAGCTCCCTTTCGTTAATGAAACGCAGGTTAAAGCATCTCACCGACCATATTCAAACTGCAAAGCAGCATATTCCCCTGCAAATCCGTGCGATCCGCCGGAGGCTTTTAGGGAAATGCTGATTTAATCAGCAT
>CAVALT010000144.1:0-4763 GCA_963589455.1 Clostridiales bacterium | reverse complement strand
ACGTGCCTCAGGTCTGTGCTCACAGTAGCTTCTGAGGATTCTGTCTGACTCAACAGTAACCCATTCGCCTGATGCGTCGTCAATATAGGTGCATGCTCCGTACAGTCTCTTGTATCCGGCATTGGAGGATATAAGGATAACTGTGTTGTCAGGAACAAGTCTCTTAACAGCCGGAGTGCTTGGAGTTGTCCAGTCATCAAGATAAACCTCGCTGTACTCATAGATATCGAGTCCGTTAAGGGTTCCGATGAACTTTGTGCCGTTAGGAAGTTTCTTAGGCTCAATCATGCCCATGATCATACGGCGGTTATCAAGAAGCTTCTGGATGTTGCTGTCTGCAAGGAATGCAGCCTTTGCTGTCTTACCCATGATGATGGTATCAACATTTGCGAAGCCGTTTGTTCTGACCTGCTCCTCCCAAGCCTCAATGTTGCCGAGGATATCAGCAGCGCTCTTGCCCCACTGTGCAGTTCCGCTCAGTGTAACCTTGTTTGTAAGGCCGAAATCAATAGTCTCGTTTACACCCTCGCCTACTATCGGAATCTGACCAGTTACGATAGCCTGAGCAGCCATCCACTCCTCGCGGCGTGTAGCTGCATCATTAAGGCGGGTGTACTCCTCGATAAGCTTAGCAGCTGCTCTGTCTGCAGGAGTCTTTCCGCTGTAAGGATTCTCTCCCGGAAGTCTCTGCATCAGCTGATCTGCTGTAGTAATATCATAAGGATTGATAAGCGGTGCCTTATAGCTGTTTGTCTGATAGCCCTGCTCCTTAAGTACAGTGCCACCGATTCTTGGATGTACAAAGGGTGCCATGCGGCGGTCGCCCTTGACCATATCGATATCAACTCTCTCGGTTGAGAAGGTCTCAATATCTGTGAAGAATGTATCAAGGAAAAATGTGTGCAGCGGTGCTGTCTGTCTTACTACCTCCGCAAGGTGGCGCGGCTCGTAGATATTAACTGTATTTGCCATGTTGGATTATTCCCTCCTTACTTTAAGAAAATGCCGATGTTGCGGAGTGCTACCTCGACATCTGCAGCAGTTACTCCGGTCTCAAAATTAAGAGCGTCAGCGAAGAACTCGCCTGTGAGATAGATGATTGCATCCTCTCCCTCAGCCGCTGCTCCGTCTGTAATACCGTAGATCTTCCCAGCAAGTGCTGTGAGGTCTGTTGACTTAACCGGGCTTACTTTGCCCTCGCTGATTGTTACCGGCTCATGTGCCTTGATAGCCTCAGCTGCTTCCTTTGTTGCTGTCGCAATCTTAATGCGGACATCTGCTATAAAATAATCTGTCTCAGACGTAAATGTCTTAACTGCAAGGTCCATGCCCATTGTTTACTCTCCTCTCTTATTCTTGCCTGCTGCCTTAATGGCATTCAGAAAATCGTCTGTGTCTGTGTTGACCGGTGCATTGTTCTCAATGCCGTTTGTTCCGTCTGCTGCTGAATCAGCTGCAGCCTTGTTAAGATATGCTGTGCCCTTTGCCTTGGCATCTCTGATAACAGCCTTGGCATAATCCTCTGCTGATATCGGATTTGCAAACTTAGCATCATTTGCAACAGCCTCACTGCCCGGTAAGGACAGCTCTTCAATGTCATGGATGCGGGCGCGCTCTGCGTTTGTTGCCTCTTCGCGTGCCTGCTCGATGATCTGGTTCACTAATTCCGGATACTCATTTCTCAGCTCCTCCGCTGAATTAATCGGCATACCCTCTTCCTCCTCTTCCTGTTGTGTTGTGTTAGTGATATTGTTACCTGTATTTGCTGAATGCTCCCTGATAAAGCCCGGAGCTTCATCAAAAAGCATATTCATGCTTACTTTATTGACGAACAGCATGCCATTGCGGTTCTCATATGAGTTGGCCGCTGCATCATATGCAAGCTCATCAACAAAGCCTTCATCCTTAGCCTGTTCTCCGGTAAGCCATGTGCTGGCATCCATCAGGGCGCCTACCTCGTCCTCAGGCCTTCCGGTCTTTCTTGCATACAGTGATACAATGCTGTCTCTTATTACCTTCAGTGCATCGATGCGCTTGTTGAGCTCGGTCTCATCAGCGAAGCCGAACATTCCCATCTTCACCGGATGCACCATATACACGCTGTCATTGGCTGCTACAACCTTATTGCAGTGACATGCAATGATTGTTGCTGCGCTTGCACAGAGTCCGTCAATCTTAGCTGTGACGAATGCTGCATGCTGTTCAAGCCTGTTTCCTATGGCCTGTGCTGCGAATACATCTCCGCCGCCGGAATTGATGCGGACTGTTATATTGTTGACTGTTCCTAAAGCGTTAAGGTCATCGGAGAACTGCTGCGGTGTTATTTCGTCTCCGTACCAGCTCTCGTTAGATATATCGCCATAGAGTATCAGCTCTGCTTCATCGCTGTCAGTCTGGTTTCTGAACTGCCAGAATTTCTTTGACATTTACTCGCTGCCTCCTTTTCCTTCTCCTAATACCTGCTGTACAGCTTTATCTACCTCTGCTTTCTGCCTTGCTTCGGTTACGCGCTGCTTAATATTCTGTCTGTAGTCTCCGCCGGTCATCTGTGCGGTTTCCTGCTCTGCTGTCGAGAATCCCATCTCAACACGTTCCTTGGCGGCCGTTACCTCCTGTGCCGGATTAAGACTTGTCCTTGCAGGTCCGTTCCAGATACATCTTGTGTATGCATTTCTGATTGCCGGATCATCAAAGAAGCCCGGTGCATTGATGCGGCCTCTTGCTACAGCCTCGGCGAACCATTCCTCATATACCGGCTGGCAGAAATCAGCAACAAAGCTTTCTCTCTGCATGTCGCAGGTTCTCCAGAACTCGTTGAGTGCTCCGCGTGCGGCGCTGTAGCTTGTCTGGAACTGCTTGAGCATTACCTCAGGGCTTATCTCGAGTGCGGCTCCTATCTGTTTAAGCAGTGCCTCGGTGAACTCGTTGTATCCGCTGTTGGGATGCTTGGGGTCTGCAAAATTGACTGTTTCTCCCGGATTAGTACTTACTATTGCGCCGGGTCCAAGCTCGATACTGCCCTGATCAGCGGCATCTATCTGCATATCCTGCGGAAGCATCTCGCCGAATGGACTTGCATCTGTAGCGGTGCTTGGTTGTACAAACACAGTGAAGTAGGAGCTTATGACTGCTGCCGTTATCTCTGCATCAGTGTATCTTCCAAGCTGCTTTATGGTCTCTATTGCAGGAGCAAGGAGCGGCACGCCTCTGCGCTGTCCTATTCTTTCTCGCTCCATGATATGCAATATGTTATGTCTTCCCGACTCTGTGCCCTTTACCTTTACTCTGTGCCATTCCATTTGTGGAGTGCCGGCATAGGAGGTATCAGACAGCGGATGTCTGCTGCATATCCAGAATGCAACAACTGCGCCGTTTGCATCCGTTTCTACCCCCTGCACTATCTGATTAACTTTGTATCCGCGTACCTCGCAGGGTGCTATTCTGTCGTATAGATCTGGGCTGCATATTCTGTCAGCTTCAACAAGCCTTATCTTGAGTCCATATGTATCCCCGCCTGACGGCCTTGTCATTGGCAGTAAGGCGAATGCATCGCCATTCATTATTGAGCTTAAGAATGCAAGACGCTGAAGCTTGTAAAAATCATCTACTCCGTCAGCATCGCAGTGTGTTGACCCTGCCCACAGAGAAAATTCTCTGACTATCTGGCTGTGAAGTGCTGTTGTCTGCTCCTCTGACAGCTTCAGATAGTCGGAATCAAGCTGTGGTGTGGGTACAAGCCCGCCGGCTATAACATTTGTGCGAAGGGTCTTAAGTGCTGCGGCCGCTGTCGGTACTCCCATATATGCGTCTCGGCTTCTCTGCCTTAAGACATCAAGATTGTCCTCAATGTCCTCCTTGGCGCTTCCTCCGTGATACATCCAGCCGCGCATGCTCTTTTTCTGCAGATTAGCTCCGTAATTGCCGTATCCGCTGTTTATAGCCTTTAGTCCCTGCCTTGCGGCTGCTCTCTTTAATGCATAGCCGGGAGCGACGGCAGCTATTGCCTTTTCAAACATATTGACATTGTTTTCGTTCATCGCATCTCCCTTATACATCGCGCTCCACGAAATGATATACGCGGTTGCGGCCGCCTACCTTTTCCTCTGCTGCAGCTTCCTGCAGTCTGGCCGCCCAGTATTCCATCTCTTCCCTGACATCCTCAAGGTCTGCTCTTGTAAGTGATCTTGTGCCTATCTGATAGCTCTGCCCTGTGGCTATGCTTTCTTCTGCTGCAAGCCATGTTTTCAGTTTCTGTTCGCAGAGTGCTTTTGAAAATATAGCCATTTTTCAACCTCTCATTAAATTCCGCTCGATATATTGCGGCGGTACTGCCTCCGCTGCTGTTTTGGCTGCTCTGTCTGCGGCTGTAGTACCGGATTCGTTATTTCAAGCGCCGCTGTAGCGTAATTTCTTATGTCAAGCGGCTCATTTCTCTTATATCTGCTGTCCTTTATCTCCCAGACGATGACGCTTCGCCCTTTTTTGAACCTGACAACCATTTTCTCGGCTGTAAGTCCTCTGAAGTAGAGTTCATCATAGCCTGCTTCTTCATTTTCCGGAAAATGACAATAGTTAGGACCCTTTGTTGTATGCTTCAGACGCTGATATATGAGTGCTTTGCCGGCATCAACTCCGATAATGAAGAGCGGTGTCTTAACTCTGTTGTTGGTGGAAGGATTGCGGATATACGGCACTTCCTGTCCGCCCTTTCCTTTGATTGCCCATATGCGCCGTTCATATCGTTCCTTGGTGAAGCGGTATAC
>CAVALT010000143.1:0-4820 GCA_963589455.1 Clostridiales bacterium | reverse complement strand
TTTGGGATTAGCTGCTTCGCAGTGCAAATCCGGCGTGCGAAACGCTTTAATAAGCATTTCCATGATATGCCTGCATATACGCCTGCATATATTCTTAGCCTTACTGAAAGTCCGGCAGCTGCTGCTGCACAGCCGCCGGAGCATAGCATATTATGATGTCAGGCAGGCAAAAGCCCTGATTCCTGACATCATGTCAGACTGCAGCACACCTCGTGCTGCAGTAATCTTCTGATTTTCAGATTTTCTGATCTTCGGTTCTTCAGAGCATCAGCTCCTGCCGCTTCAGATTAGTTTGAAGCTGTATCCGGATCTGAGTCATCGCCCCAGAGCATGTTCTTACGAAGCTCTGCACCGACTGTCTCCATCTGATGATGAGCAAGGAGATCACGGTGTCTGTTGAAGAAGGTACGGCCGTTGTTGTTCTCGGCAATCCATCTCTCAGCAAAGGTACCGTCCTGGATGTCTGTAAGAACAGCCTTCATACGTGCCTTTGTTTCCTCGTAAGGAATTACACGCGGACCTGATACATACTCACCAAACTCTGCTGTATCTGAGATTGAGTAATTCATCATTGCTACACCGCCCTTATTGATAAGGTCGATAATAAGCTTCATCTCGTGAATAGTCTCGAAATAAGCATTTTCCGGAGCATAGCCTGCATCAACAAGAGTCTCAAATGCGCATCTCATGAGCTCTACTACGCCGCCGCAGAGAACTGCCTGCTCACCGAAGAGGTCTGTCTCTGTCTCAGCCTGGAAGGTTGTCTCCATAACGCCGGCTCTTGCTCCGCCGATGCCTGCTGCATATGCAAGTCCAAGATCATAAGCCTTGCCTGTAGGATTCTGCTCTACGCAGATAAGGCACGGAACGCCCTTGCCGTTAACATACTGAGAACGAACAGTGTGTCCCGGTCCCTTAGGAGCGATCATGATAACATCAACATCAGCCGGAGGCACGATCTGCTTGAAGTGGATATTGAAGCCGTGTGCAAACATAAGAGCATTGCCTGCCTCAAGATAAGGAGCGATATCTGTCTTGTAGACCTTAGCCTGAACCTCA
Organism: Clostridiales bacterium; assembly: GCA_963589455.1. Lineage (GTDB taxonomy): Bacteria > Bacillota > Clostridia > Lachnospirales > Lachnospiraceae > Avilachnospira. The sequence goes on along the minus strand of CAVALT010000143.1, from coordinate 3,761 downwards.
TCATTTACGAGGATCATAACGATGTCTCCCCACTTTGCAGCCTCGGCAATAGTCTTAACTGTAAGACCTGCATCCTCAGCCTTCTTCCAGCTCTTTGAGCCCTCACGAAGACCTACGCAAACCTCGCAGCCTGACTCCTTAAGGTTAAGTGCATGCGCATGTCCCTGTGAACCGTAGCCGATGATTGCGATCTTCTTACCATAGATCTTGGTAACATCACAATCCTTCTCATAATACATTTTTGCCATAGTTGAATTCCTCCTGTAATTTGTTGTCATCATATATTGTACTGTGCCCTCTTTCGATGGCAATAGTGCCTGTTTTTGCGATCTCAAGTATGCCGAAATCCTTAAGCAGCTTTATCAGCGCCGCATTCTTATCGAACTTTCCGAATACGGCAACCGTAACAGCCTCGAGATCAATATCTATAATCTTGGCCTTGAAGACATTTGCAAGCTGAAGTATCTCCTCTCTTGCGGCTCTGTCCGGAGCCTCAACCTTGATAAAGGCTATCTCCCTGCGTATGCTGGTCTTCTCATCAAGAACCTTAACCGCCTTAACACCGATAAGCTTACGGCACTGAGCGGCAATCTGGTCTATCATAAGCTCATCTCCGATAAGCTCAATGGATATACGCGTGATGCCCTCTCTGTCGGTTGCTCCCGAGACAATGGACTCAATATTATAGCCCTTTCTTGAAAAAAGTCTCGCTACCTGGCTTAAAATGCCCGGAATATCCTCCACTATAACGGCAAGCGTATATATCTTCTTTTCCTGATTGAACTCTCTTCTCATCCTACGCTTCCCCCTTCCTTAAGCAGGAAATCAGTTATGTCATGTCCCGCTGCAACCATAGGACTTACCATCTCATTTATATCTATAATGCAGTCAATGATGCAGGCCTTGCCCTCCTTAAGAACCTCCTTAAGCGTGCTCTCCATCTCAGCGGCATTGGTTACTCTGTAGCCCTTAAGGCCGTAGGCCTCTGCAAGCTTGATAAAATCCGGGCCTCTGTCCATCGTGGTCTCGGAGTATCTCTTCTGGTAAATGAGATCCTGCCACTGTCTTACCATTCCGAGGGTTCCGTTATTGAACACTATGGTGATAATCGGAAGGTCGTAATGCTCAACTGTTGCAAGCTCGTTGCAGTTCATCCTCAGACAGCCGTCGCCTGTTATATTAAGCACGCATTTATCCGGGCAGCCCACTGCTGCACCGATGGCAGCTCCCATGCCGAAGCCCATCGTTCCGAAGCCTCCGCTTGTAAGCAGCTGACCCGGATACTGGAAATGCAGATATTTGATAGCCCACATCTGGTGCTGGCCGACATCCGTGGATACAACAGCATCATGCGGTGCTTCATTTCTGATAGTCTCGAGGATCTGCTGCGGCGTAAATCTGCCGAGATCCGGAGCCTTGGACGGCTCGCGAAGCGGAAGTATATGCTCCTTCCACTCCGTATGGCTGTACTGCGGAAGCTTTGCATTAAGAAGCTCAAGAACCTTGCCGGCAGAGCCTATAATATGGTGATCGGTGAGAACATTCTTATCGATCTCAGCTCTGTCTATATCTATCTGAACTATCTTTGCCTGTCTTGCAAAGGTCTTCGGATTAAGTGCTACTCTGTCTGAAAATCTGCTGCCCACGGCTATAAGCAGATCGCATTCGTCACAGGCTATGTTGGAGGCCTCAGAGCCATGCATGCCTATCATGCCTGAGGTTAAGGGATGATCTCCCGGGAAGCCGCCGCCGCCCATAAGGGTTATGGCTACCGGTGCATCTATCTTCTCGGCAAACTCCCTGAACTGCTTATCAGCTCTGTCTCTTACAACACCGCCTCCGCATATCAGGAAAGGACGCTTTGCCTCGGCTATCATCTCAAGCAGCCTGTCAACATCCTCCGTATCTATCTCCGGAGCGCTAAGCGCTGTATCTGTGCTGAGCTTTTTAAGTGAAGCCGAATCACGCTGTGCCTCAACCGGAACAAACTCATAATCGATCATAACGTCGGCATTGGTGACATTTTTAAGAAAGTCTACAAGCACCGGACCCGGTCTTCCTGTCCTTGCTATGGCAAAGGCCTGACGCATTACATCCGGAATATCCTCAGCATTTCTTACCAGGAAATTAGCCTTGGTGATAGGCATCGCTATACCTGTTATATCAACCTCCTGGAAGGCATCCTTTCCGAGAAGTGACTCGCCTACGTTGCAGGTTATAAACACTACCGGAGATGAATCGAGATAAGCCGTAGCTATGCCGGTAGTAATATTGGTAGCTCCCGGACCCGAGGTTGCAAAGCAAACGCCGACCTTTCCTGTAGCTCTGGCATAGCCGTCAGCCGCATGTGAAGCACCCTGCTCGTGTGATGTAAGTATATGTCTTATCTTATCCTTATAGCGGTACAGCTCATCATACAGATTGATGATGGTTCCGCCCGGATAACCGAATATCGTATCGACTCCCTGCTCCAGGAGACATTCCATTATTGCCTGTGTTCCTCTGACCTTCAATTTGTCCTCCCCTTTTATGCCTGTTCCTAAATCCGTGCGATTCGCCAAAAGCTTTTTAGGGAAATGCTTATTAAATCAGCACTTCCTAAAGTCAGCATTTTCTTAAATCTATTCTGATTCTGTTCCGGATCCTGTCTTAAATCTTGCCTGCACCCTTCTGCAGTGCTATCATGCCTGTTCTTGCCGTCTCAAGTATGCCGAACGGCCTCATCATCTCCAGAAACATCTCAATGTTGTCCGTTGCTGCAGCAAGCTCGATAGTGAGTGTATTTGCCGATATATCCACCACCTTGGCCCTGCAGATATCACAGATGGTCATAATGTCAGGCCTGGTTGCCGAGGTGGCGTTGACCTTGACAAGCAGAAGCTCTCTGCCGATAATGGAATGCTCATCGAGTACTCTGACCTTGACCACGTCCACGAGCTTGTTCAGCTGCTTCTCAACCTGCTCCACAACACTGTTGCCGCTGTCTACTATTATGGTTATGCGCGACAGGGTCGGATCATCCGTCACGCCAACTGCCAGTGATTCTATGTTGAATGCTCTCTTCGAAAAGAGACTCGTTATTTTGCTGAGTACGCCGGCGCGGTTCTCAACTATTACCGAAATAGTCTGTATCATATACGCCTCCTTACTCCTTAGTGCTGCAGGCCGGATCCACATTGACTATAAGCACCTGCGGCCCCTCAGCCTGTAAAAACTCTTCTATCGTCTGATCCATCTGCGACTCATCATCCAACTCACGGCTTGTGATGCCGTAGGCAGCTATAAGTGCCCTAAAATCCGGATCTCCGTCAAGCTGTACTCCGTACGGACCGTGCAGCGGCTCAAGTACCTGACTCTGATGCACAAGACCGAGCACATGATTTCTTATAATAACTATCTTAAGATCAAGCTTATTGGCTCTTACAACCGCAAGCTCGTTCATGCTCATCTGGAAGGAGCCGTCTCCGTTGATAACTACAGTCCTGCGCTCAGGCTGTGCAATCTTGACTCCGATTCCGCAGGGCAGACCGTAGCCCATGGTTCCGAGTCCGCCGGAGGTCATAAATCTCACTCCGTGCATATACAGATGCTGGCAGGCCCAAAGCTGATTCTGACCTACATCCACGCATACTGCCGTACCCTCCGAAAGGTGCTGTCCGAGCTTCCTCATAAATCTCTGAGGAGATACATGCCCGTGGTCCGGGAACTCCCTTGCGAGCTCATCCTCTCTGTAGGTCTCGAGAAATTCTCTCCATTCTGAG
>CAVALT010000142.1:0-4825 GCA_963589455.1 Clostridiales bacterium | reverse complement strand
AATATAAAGCATGGGCGATTTCGATGACGTACCGAAATCGCCCATGCTCATAAGACATTTAAGGAAATGCTGATTAAATCAGCGTTTTCTTAAGGTATTATTTATATTTTTGCAGATTGCCGGAGCATGTAGTACGAAGTAATTCGGCATCAGCTGAAAGCAAAATATCCTTGACCCGGCATCTTTTTAAGAAGCCATGGTCAAAAGTCTTTGACAATAATATCAGGCGTTGCTCTCAAGCTTGGAAATACCCTTCTTAATACGTGAAATGGTCTCCGCCTTGCCTAATATATCGCATATTTCAACCACGCCGCCCGGAGTTACAAGCCTGCCTGATGCCGCGATACGTACAGGCCACATTACTGTTGCATTCTTGCAGCCCATCTCCTCTGCCATCCTGGTAAGAACCTCCTTGATGCCGTCCTCATTCCAGCTCTCAAGAGCCTCCAGCTGAGGAAGAGCGGCCTTAAGCATTGTGAGTGATACCTCTGAGTTTGTCTTAGACTTCTTGTTGGTATAGCACTCGATATCATATTCCGGAAGCTCATCAAAGAAATCCAGCTTCTCAGGAATATCCGTAAGCTTCTCACAGCGGTTCTGAAGTATTGCAGCTATCTTGGATACTGAATAGCTCTCATTTTTAACAGCCTGTCTGATATACGGCTCGGCAGCTGCTGCAAAGCTCTCCGGTGACATGCTTCTGATATAATGAGCATTAAAATACTTAAGCTTCTCAATATCAAATATAGCCGGTGACTTAGAAATGCCTTCAATATCAAATGCGGCAGCGAGTTCGTCTAAGGTAAAGAACTCTGTCTCTGCAAGCTCGCCTCTCGGAGACCAACCAAGAAGTGCAACATAGTTCAGTATAGCCTCAGTCAGGAAGCCGTCATTTCTAAGATCCTCATATGACGGATCTCCGTGACGCTTGGACATCTTATGCTGCTGGTCACGCATAACCGGTGAGCAGTGCACATACTCAGGTATATCCCAGCCAAAGCCCTCATAGAGCAGATTATACTTAGGCGCAGATGAAAGATACTCACTTCCTCTTACTACATGTGTAATGCCCATGAGGTGGTCATCTACAACATTTGCAAAATTGTAGGTCGGAAGTCCGTCGCGCTTTAAAAGCACCTGATCATCAAGTGAATCATTCGGAACGGTAATATCTCCGAAGGATGCGTCATGGAAGGTTGTGGTACCCTCATGCGGTATAAGCTGTCTTATAACATAAGGCTCATTTTCAGCACGGCGTGCCGCCTCCTCTGGATCAAGGCTTCTGCATGGGCAGTCCTGTCTCTCAAACTCACCGCTGTCCTCCTCAGACTCCTGCTTATCGCAGAAGCAGTAATATGCATGTCCTCTTCCCACAAGCATCTTTGCATATTTTCCGTACAGACTGCGGCGCTCTGTCTGAATATAAGGACCCACCGGTCCGCCGATATCCGGTCCCTCATCGTGCTTTAAGCCGCATTCCTCCAGAGTGCGGTATATCACCTCAGTTGCTCCCTCAACCTGTCTCGACTGATCCGTATCCTCAATACGAAGAATGAATACTCCGTTCGGATCATGCTTTGCAATAAGATAGGTATAAAGAGCGGTTCTGAGATTGCCTACATGCATATATCCGGTCGGTGAAGGTGCAAATCTTGTTCTGACCTGACCATGCGGAATTGCGGCCTCAGCCTCCTCAAAAAACTTATCGTCTGTCATCTGTTTCCTCCAAAATCTGTATCTGTTTAGCACCGTTCCGCATTTCAGCGTGAGTTGACTGCCTGCAGGCAAATTCACGCTGAAATACGGAAGGCGGCCAAAGCTCGAAGAGCTTCTGGCCAGCCACATCGAGGATTTGCGCAGCAAATTCGAAATGTAGTGCTGAATAGTTACCGAAATTTATTATCAGTGATGTTGGGGCAAAGGCCTTTGCCCCTGGTGCTGCCTGATCAGAAACGCAGCACTATGCCTATAACTGCCGCAAAGAGCAGCCACCAGGCCGGGTGATATTTCTGCAGCTTCTTAACCTGCAGAAGTCCGAATACGATAGCGCAAAGCACTATTATCTTGAATATAGGAGTATATACTCCGTCATTTTCAGCAAAAAGTGATACCTTGCACACACCAAGCACGCTCGCAGCTATGATAGCAGCAACTGCCGGTCTTATGCCTGTAAATGCACCCTGCACAAATTTATTTTCATTAAAGTTATCAAGGAACTTTGCTATGAGGCAGATTACAACTATGCTCGGGAGTACAAGTCCGAGTGTTGATACAATGCCTCCGAAGGTTCCGAGGGTCTTGAAGCCGGCATAAGTTGCCATATTGAGTCCGAGCGGACCAGGTGTTGATTCACTTACGGCGATCATATTGGTCAGGTCCTGCATGGTATACCAGTCATATTTCTCCGTAAGCTCCATGAGATAAGGAAGCGTAGCCGGGCCGCCGCCTACTGCGAACAGACCGATTTTCATGAACTCAAAGAACATCAACATCATTGTACTCATGCCTTCTTACCTCCTTTTCCGTTAACATTAAGATAATATATGATTCCGATAACAGCTGCCACAAGCACAATAACTATGGTAGGGAGGCTCGTGAAGAAGGCTGCTGCAAATGCGAACGCTGCAAGTATCCATGCAAATGCGTTCTTAAGGGTCTTTTTGCCGAGAGTATAGGCAGTATTCAGCATAAGTGCACATACTATGGCTCTTATGCCCATGATTGCATGCTGCACCCAGACATTGTCTATGACGGCCTGCAGGCACATTGCCACAAGTGTTATAACCACTATAGAAGGTGTAATCATACCGAGAGTGGCGACTATTCCTCCCATAACGCCCTTCTTCTTATATCCCACGTAGGTTGCAGTATTGACTGCAATAATTCCCGGTGTGCACTGTCCTATGGCATACACGTCGAGAAGCTCCTCTTCGGAAAGCCAGCCATACCTCTGCACGATCTCGTACTTAAGCATGGGAAGCTGTGCAAGTCCGCCTCCGAAGGTCAGCCCGCCGACCCTCATGAAAGCCATAAATAGCTGCCAGTAAATGTTCATATGATCCACCCCTGTGAAAAAATATTTTAATCTCGAATTTCCTTCGGAAATCCTCGATTCCTACGGACAGAGTGGCTCCGCCACTTGTCCGCATTCAGCACGTAATCTCGAATTTCCTGCGGAAATCCTCGATTCCTACGGACAGAGTGGCTTCGCCACTTGTCCGCATTCAGCACGTAATCTCGAATTTCCTTCGGAAATCCTCGATTCCTCGGACAGAGTGGCTTCGCCACTTGTCCGCATTCAGAGTACACATGCAAAATCGTCTGCGAGCAGCCGATTTTGCATGTGTACTCTGAATGTGCTGAATTATTAATAAAAAAACTCCTTATCTTTATAATAAATCTACGGTAAAATTGCAAGGAATCCGGGGAATTCGTATGGAAAACATTTTTATTGCGAGTTTGTTTTCTGCTGACAGGCCGTTTTGGGCTGGTTTTCTGTAATCTGCAGATCCGGATGTGACCGTTTTCGGAGGTTTTTCATGAATCATACAATTTGCTTAATGAATGATTCCTTTCCGCCGCAGATTGACGGAGTTGCGAATACTACATTCAATTATGCTCAGTATATAGAGCAGGATCACGGACATGCGCTTGTTGTAACGCCTGAATACAAGGATCCTACTGCTGATAACTTTTCTTTTCCGGTGCTCAGGTATCCAAGCCTTGATGCAAGATGGTTTATCGGATATATGGCCGGTATTCCGTTTTCTCCAACAGTAACCAAGAGGCTTAAGGACGAGCACATAGAGCTTATGCACTGCCACTGCCCTGCAGCCTCGCTCTTCCTTGCAAGGCAGCTTCGCGTGCCGCTTAAGGTTCCGGTTGTTATGACCTATCACACCAAATACGATGTGGATCTGCTTAAGGCCTTTAAGACCAAGCTTCTGTCAAATGAAGCCGTTAAGGTTATGGTGTCCAACATCAGTGCCTGCGATGAGGTATGGACTGTCAGCCGCGGAGCGGGTGAGAATCTTAAGTCCCTTGGCTATGAGGGTGAATGCATCATCATGCCTAACGGTGTAGATCTGCCGCGTGAACGTGTATCGGATGAAGCAGTCATGGCTGAAACAGGTTCCTATGATCTTCCTGAAAATGTTCCCGTATTCCTGTTTGTAGGCAGAATGTTCTGGTACAAGGGGCTCAGACTCATACTTGATGCCCTTGAAGGGCTAAAATCCCAGGGCTGTGATTTCCGTATGGTATTTGTCGGAGACGGCGCTGACTTTGATGAGATCAGGGCATATTCAAAGAGCCTGAGACTTGACGATAAGGTGATATTTACCGGAGCAATCAAGGGACGAGACCGTATCAGGGCATGGTACTGCAGAGCTGATCTTTTTCTCTTTCCGTCAACCTATGACACCAACGGTCTGGTAGTGCGTGAGGCTGCCTCCTGCTCGCTTCCATCTGTGCTTGTTTCTGACAGCTGTGCCTCTGAGGGTGTGACTCCCGACAGAAACGGATTTTTCATAAGTGAAACAGCAAGCTCTCTTGCCGTCAAGCTCTATCAGCTCTGCAGCAATCCTGACATGATGAGGCGTGTCGGTGAATGCGCCGCCGATGAACTCTATATCTCCTGGCAGGATGCCGTAGCAAGAGCCGCAGAGCGCTACGATATTATCATAGACAATTACAAATCCGGCAGATACTCTAAGCACAAGCGCATTTCCGATGCTCTCCTTAAAGCCAACGGTGAGCTCATGAACGTGCTCTCACATCTGCCGATAGCGGATGAATAAGACATGACAACACATAGAATTATAAC
>CAVALT010000141.1:0-4865 GCA_963589455.1 Clostridiales bacterium | reverse complement strand
TAAAAATACTATATATTAGCATTTTTTAACGAATGAACGCCTGTAATTTTGTGCAAATCTGACAGCTGCCGGTAAATGACGGATCATAATCTATCAGCCGTCGGATACATTAATAATACCGATATTCGAAGCATCGGAATTAATTATTGAAGGAAGATCTATTGCACCGTAATAATAGTCATATACACGGCGTGCCAGCCTTGCCGAGTTTCCTGATGAATAAGAAAACGGGATCTGTACAGTTACCGCAATATCGGGATCACTGTACGGAGCATAGGAAATAAACAGTCCGTGGTTTCCTCTCGTTTTAACCTCCTCTGCAGTACCCGTCTTTCCGGCTACCTCTACCGTGTCATATCCCTGGAAAACCATGGAGGCTACACCGGTGGTAACAACGCTTCTGAGTCCCTCGTGTACTGTATCCCAGGTACTCTGCTTAAGCTCTATTGTATCAATAAGCTCAGCCGGGAATTCCTGTATCAGATTGCCGTCTGAATCAGTCTCCCTGGAAAGCAGAGTGAGATTGTAGAGCTTTCCACTGTTAGCCAGTGCAGTGGTATATCTTGCAAGCTGTATGTTATTATACGAGTTTGTTCCCTGGCCAAAGGCTGAACGCTCTGGATCGGAATCAGACATCTTAGGCTCCTTTTCATCTATCTGAATACCGCTTTTTCTGTCAAGCCCGAACATGCGAAGATATTTCTGAAGCAGCTCAATACCGGTAGTAGTGCTGTATACTGATTCACCGGTCTCAGGATCTACTGTTGTAGCAAGTCTGTGACCATACTCGGCAAAGCAGTAGTTGCATGAATTTTCTATAGCGCCCTTAACCGTAAGCAGTGAATGTCCCGGAACACCCTTCCAACACTTGATATTAGGAACCACCTCCGTATATACACCGGTACAGTTGACAAGCTCATCCAGTCCTACCTTATTTTCCTCGAGCACTGCAGCGGCTGTAAGCGGCTTAAGTGTGGAACCAGGTGCTTTGTTGGTCTGGGTAGCAGAATTAATAAGGGGAAGAGACTGATTATTCAGACACTCATTAAAGTAAGCGCTGTCATTAATCTTATTATTGTCATAGCCAGGGTAAGATACCAGTGCTTTGACCTCTCCTGTCTTAACATCAGTAATAACAACAGAGCCCATGCATGGATCCAGAGCAAGCTGTGCAGGAGTTATCTCTATGGATCTAATCTTGCGTATCAAAAACCTAAAGGCTGTATCCTCATCTCCGTTCATTAATGACTGGTAGCTTTCTTCATCGTATTCAAGCACTCCCTGTTCATATAATGCCATTGAGAGCAGTCTGCCTGTGACTCCGTCTCTTGCTATCAGCATATATTTGTAGATCAGCTTATCAAAGCCTGAATCGCTTTCCAGATCGGAAAGTGCAAGATTTACAATTTCCTCAAATATATAATCGGCATTGCGGTAGCTCTCATCACTTCTGGTCTGCAGCTTTCCGACATTAACCCATCCCTCCGAAATGCCTGCATATATATAATCTCTAAGACTTATGCTGTCGTTCTTCCATGCAAGATAGCTGTCTCCGTAGGTGTCTATGGATGACTGATCAACTATGCCGACATCACTTTTTGAAAGATACTCAAGTATGTAGGCCATATAAGCTACATACTCGTCATTAAGCTCACTTAACGGTCTGTCTGCTTCTCCTGTAAGCTCAGCTCTTATACCTTCAATTACCTGTGCCTTATGACTTAGAAACGCCGACGCAATCTGGGCTTCAGCATATCCGCGTGTTGACTCATCAAAAAAGCTCGAGGTATCAAGGATATTATTGTTGATAAACTGGAAGAAGGCATCATCTGAGGAAATCATAACGTCAGAGGATGCAGACGGTGTAGTAAGCTCAGCTGCTGGGACATTGACTATCTTGCTTGCAACAATACCGGCAAGCTGCTGCTCCAGCAGATAATAAACACCTATCTGAAGGTTCTGATTAATCGTAAGATAAAGGTCGTGTCCGGCAGCCGGAGCTGTCTCACTTGTTATCTCAAGTACCTGACCGTAGCTGTCAACATACATGCTGCGCTCGCCCTTTTTTCCCTGCAGAACCTGTTCCATGGTCTTCTCTATTCCGGTAGATCCGACCTTATCGGTTATCAGATAATCAGGATTAGTCTTCTGCAGCTCCTTAAGCTGAGTATCATCCTGTATAGATCCGGTATATCCTATTATGTGTGAAAAATATTTTGCATTGTTGTAACGGCGTATATATGTTTCCTCTACATCAACACCCTTAAGCTCGCCCTGATTTTCAAGAATCTCAGCCATACAGCTTTCATCTATATCCAGTGCTATGGTTGTTGTTTCATAACGCTGGAAGGCCGTCTGTCTCAAGGCATAAAGTATCCTGATCATATCAAGCCTGGTTCTGTCTGACGGAATTACCGGAGCTCCGTCCTCATCCTTAATGGTATCAAAGGCATAATCCGAGGTTTTAATTGCAACTGCCTCTTCAGCTGTAATATCGGATGGATATTTAATATTTCCGTTTTCATCAGCTATATCAAGCTGTGATGTACTGACACCATAGACTCCGGCAATAAAACGTTTTCTTGCACTTTCTGAAGACGTTGTAAATTCATATGCTCCGCTGCTGTTAAGCTTTACCTGAAAGCTTGATTCTACCGAGACATCATGCTTCTCAAGTATACCTGCAAGTCTGTACAGCATGTTGTTTCTTTCGTTGTAATTGGCATAGGAGCCATCATCAACAATGGTAACATTATACGAAAGTCTGTTGTAGGCCAGTATATTGCCGTCAGCATCATATATGTTGCCTCTGGTTCCGGCAACCTTGACTGTACGTTCTATACGTTCAATAAACTGCTCGGCATAGGACGCTCCGTTTATTACCTGCAGCTCGTACAGATTGCGTACAAGTATGCCAAAAAGAGCGATAAATAATAATCCGGCTGCTGCAAGACGCAGCTTAAGCGGATTATCCATACGCTCTCTTAAAATTCTTAATATATCTCTTAATCTGTTAAGCAGCATTCTGTCCTCTCAGATCATCAATCTTATCCAGCCTGCGATTCACCGAAAGCAGTATCCTGTATGCGATAATGGTAACAGCCAGTGTAAAAAACATCTCCGGAAATACCATTTTCCTTAATGTAAAGCCAAGATCTATATGTCCGGACATGATCAGCCTGTACAATATCATAGCGGCATTATAGAAAAGGTCACACATGAAGCATACTGCAAGCGGAAGAATAATCGAATCTGTCCTGTAATTTTCCTTGAAGAGTCCGCTGAAAAAGCCCAGATAGCTGAACAGCAAAATAAACAGCCCGAACGGTTCAGAATAAAACAGATCCATGGTTATGCCTGCAAATACACCGCATATTATTCCTGTTGCGGAGCCATAAATAAGCCCGTAGGAAAAAGTAGCTATAAGCAGCAGATTAGGAGCAGTCCATAGAAAGCCCATCAGTGGAAATATGCAGGTCTGCAGTATGAATGCAAGCATAATAAGAGCAAAATATATGATTATTCTCTTTATCAGCTTTCTGTATCTCATTGCGGTTCTGAGGCTGTCTGTACCTCTGTTTCAGTCTGAATTTCGTCAGATGCAGCTTCCTGCGTGCTGTCCTCATCATATACAGCCGAATCAGCTGCATCCGCTGCATTCGACTGACTGTCATCTCCCATCGAAATTATACCGGTGTCTGTTTTTATCTGCGTTATAACGAGGACCTCACGAAGCTTATTAAAATCAGCAACAGGAATCAGCTTTCCTGATTTTGTAAGATGCTGAGAATCTATGCTGATATCCGAGGCGTAGCCTATAAGTATTCCGGGAAGAAATTTAGTACTCAGATCAGAGGTGACAACAGCATCCCCGTTATTGAATACCGCATTCTTATCTATATTGCTTAATTCTATCATTCCGGACTCATAAGAGCTCAGGCTGCCCTTTACAAGGCAGGCATCTCCGCTGTACTGCGACATTGCATATACGTTGGAATCCTCGTCTATTATGGATCTTACCGTAGCATAATCAGGACCGACATCCACTATGATACCGATAAGGCCTCCCCCGCCTATAACATTCATATCTCTGGTCAGTCCATCTGCAAGCCCCTTGTCTATGCGGAATATATCAAACCATTTCTGAGAGTCTCTCGAAATGACTCTTGCTGCCACTGTCGGATACTGCTGATAATCCTGATCAAGCTTATAGAGCTCACGAAGTCTTTCAAGCTCAAGCTGATCATTTCTAAGCTTATTATTCTCTGCTGTCAGCTTGTCGACACTCTTCTGAAGCTCTTCATTTTCCTTATATACATTATGCAGATTGACATTTTCATCAATGCTGTCTGCAGTCGCCTGACCGAAGGCACTTATGCTTTTCTGTATCGGTACCAGTATATAATTGGCATAGCTCCGTACAGTATCCAGAGCAGCACTGTTGATATAGGAGACAGCCATGAAAATAACGCAGATTATTGTCACAGCTATCAGCATGATTTTGGAATATCTGTTGCTCATTAATTATATGAGGCCTTTCTCAAATATACTGGTATATACATTGTCCCCTATGACCACAGAGTCAAGAAGCTTTATGTTCATCATATCTCCAAGCTTCTTAAGAAGCCTTGTGAACTGAATATCCTGCTCGCTCGGTTCAGGATCGCCGCTCGGATGATTGTGCACCACCACAAAATTTGCAGCTCCGCAGCTGACTGCCTTGATAAATATCTCCCTCGGAGATACGGCTGAGCAGTTAACTGTGCCTCTTGATACCATAAAGCTGCGTATGAATCCGTGTCTTGTGTCAAGAAGCATGACATGCACCTCTTCCTCCGACAATGCACGCATATACTGCATATAAT
>CAVALT010000140.1:0-4869 GCA_963589455.1 Clostridiales bacterium | reverse complement strand
GCCAAAGACTGATAAGAAAATGCCGATTAAACAGCATTTCCCAGGATATCTGAAAATACGGAAGGATACGTATATATGAAAAAACAGGAAGCCGTCAACAGCAGGCTTTATGAAACTGAGCATACTGCAGCAGCAGAGCTTTTTAACAGCACCGTTTATCCATGGGAGGTGCTTCCGCTTATAAAGAGCTTTATACTTGAGTACGGAAGAACGCTATCCGAGGAGGAATATGAGCATCCGCAGGAGGATGTGTGGATACACAGGTCGGCGAAGGTATTTCCATCTGCGTATATTACAGGCCCCTGCATTATAGGAGCCGGCACTGAGGTTCGGCACTGTGCCTTTATCAGAGGCTCGGCACTTATAGGAGAAAACTGTGTGGTCGGCAATTCAACCGAGCTTAAAAATGTTATTCTGTTCGACAATGTGCAGGTTCCGCATTATAATTATGTCGGAGACTCAATTTTAGGCTACAGGGCTCATATGGGAGCCGGAAGCATAACCAGCAATGTTAAGAGCGACAAGGCTCTTGTCAAAGTGCATTTTGAGGACGGAGACATAGAGACAGGGCTTAAGAAGTTTGGAGCCATGCTCGGCAGCAGAGTTGAGATAGGCTGCGGATCAGTGCTTAATCCCGGAACAGTCATAGGCAGCGATACCAATGTCTACCCGCTCTCAAGCGTACGCAGTGCGGTGAGCGCATGCTCAGTGTATAAGAAGCAGGGAGAGATTGCGGCAAAGAGCTGAGTCAGCTGTCAGAAACATTCAGTCTTAGTAACTATTAAAGGAAAGGTGGAGCAGCAATGAAAAAACTGTATGATAACGTGTATGAATTCACACATCCGCTTATTCAGCACAAGATCACGAGGCTTCGTGACAAGAATACCGGAACCAATGAGTTCAGAGCCATAGTTGATGAGCTTGGCATGCTTATGGGCTATGAGGCCCTCGCGGATCTTGAGCTTACTGATATCGAGGTGGAGACTCCTATCGAGAAGTGTATGAGTCCGGTGATTGCCGGCCGTAAGCTTGCTGTAGTGCCTATTCTCAGAGCCGGTCTCGGACTTGTACAGGGCGTGCTTGCTCTTGTGCCGACAGCAAAGGTCGGACATATAGGAATGTATCGCGATGAGACCACGCATGAGCCGCATGAGTATTACTGCAAGCTCCCGTCTCCTATAGATGAGAGAGTTATTATTGTTACAGATCCTATGCTTGCAACCGGCGGCTCAGCTATTGATGCCATCAACCTTATCAAGCAGAAGGGCGGAAAGCGCATAAAGTTCATTGCTATCATAGGAGCTCCTGAGGGAGTTAAGAAGCTTCATGAGACTCATCCTGATGTTGAGGTTTATATCGGACATCTTGACAGAGAGCTTAATGAAAATGCTTATATCTGCCCGGGTCTTGGCGACGCCGGTGACCGTATTTTCGGAACAAAATAAGTAACTGCTTAGCACTCATCTCGAATTTGCTACGCAAATCCTCGATGTGGCCGGCCAGAGGCCCTTAGGGCCTCTGGCCGCCTTCAGTATTTCAGCGTAAATTTACCTGCAAGCAGGCAATTTGTGCTGAAATACTGAAGGTGCCAAGCATATACAAAGTAAAAGAAAGACGATTACAGGAGGCTTTCCTGACTGAAGCAGGCCGAGGACTGCCGCCGGTTAAGGCGGCTGGATCCTCGGCGTTTCAGGTAATGATAAAATGAGCGATATATTCAACAGTTTACAGATAAGCCAGACACAGAGGCTGCAGCTGAATCCTCAATTGCTGCAGTCTATAAGCGTGCTGTGCATGAATACTGCCGAGCTGAACAGATATGTCGATAAGCTTTATCAGGAAAACCCCTGCATAGAGAAGCAGGAGCCGGTTATTTCCGAGGAGATGCTTAAGGTCATCAGGGAATACAGAAGATCGGATCATATATCAGGAGGCTTAGCCGGTGAGCGTCGCATGCGCACTGCCGGAACTGTTAATACAGGCTCAGGAGCAAAGCAGAATGAGGACGGAGCTTCACTCTCACAGGAGCCCTCCTCAAGATATGTGGATGATTATATTGATTCCCTTGGCTTCAGGCTTAGGGCACAGATAGAGGCACTTAAGACTGACAAAGGCCTTCAGGCGGTATGCGAATATCTTATAGATCTGTTAGAGGATAACGGATACCTGAGACCGGAATCAATCGATTCGGTAAGGGATATCGGAGTCCCTGAACAGCTGCTTGATCAGGCAGTAGGGCTCATAAAGAGCCTGGAGCCTGCAGGAGTAGGAGCGGCGGATCTTCCTGAATTTATCAGACTTCAGCTTGAGAGATATTATCCTGATGAAAAGCTTGCATTAAGGCTTGCAGAGGCAGACAATCTTGAAGCGGCTGCAAGGCATCAGTATAAGGCGCTCGCAGACAGACTTGCTTCTGATGAAGAGAGCATACGCAGGGCAGCAGCACTTATAGCCGGTCTTAATGCTGATATTTCATCAGAGCATTCGGAGCCTGCAGGTGAGGAGATGGTATACGTATATCCGGACGTATACATTTACCTGGATGATGAGGGAAGGGTTCATGCCGATGCCAATGAATATGATATGCCGGGTGTCGGTCTGAGCGATAAGTATCTTGAGCTGTATAAGACTACAGATGACAGGGAGCTCAAGGTATATCTTAAGGATAAGATAAATGAGGCCTACAGACTGATAGGCAATATAGACAGACGAAAGTCAACAATACGCCGCTGCTTTGAGCTGGTAGCGGAATTTCAGAAAGATTATTTTTCGGGCAGAAGTGCGGCGCTTAAGCCTATGACAATGACTGAGGCAGCTGAGGAGCTTGAGCTTAATGTATCAACCGTAAGCCGATGCCTGATGCATAAATATGTACAATGTCCGCAGGGACTAATGCCCGCAAAGTATTTTTTTTCAAGGGCGGTTCCGGCAGGAAGAGGCCAAGAGGAGCAGTCACAGCAGGGAGCTGTGCATCTGATTGCCAGACTTATAGAGTCTGAGGACAGACAGAAGCCGCTCAGTGACTCAAAGCTGTGCGAGCTTGTTAACCGCGAGGGCTATGCCATCGCAAGACGTACGATTGCCAAATACAGACAGCTGCTTGGCATTCCGGATTATCGCATACGTAAGGAGAAATACCATAGCAGGAAATAATAACAGCGGCCGCAGCAGCGGAGCAGCTTACGCATATTACAGAAAAAAAAGAAAAAAAAATGCAGCTGAAAGAAAAACGCTTATAGCCAAGTATACGGCAGAGGCAGAGTCCGTGCTTGCTGATTTTGGCGGTGAGCTTGACGCTGCTGCATGGGAAAAGATAATACAGGATGCTGTAAGGCGGATTACAGACAGCTTCATGAAGAACCGCTTTACGCTTTACGGCATGAGGGAGAGGCCCGGAGACAGGTTCAGATCGAGATACTATAAGGACAAGATCACTTCGGATAATTTTGATGATTTTATAGATAATGTCTGCTCCAACTGTGAAGAGCTTGGGGACCTTATACTTGATGAGCACGGAGCTGTACTTAATTATATTGCCCAGAGAGCTTCAAGGCATGATCTCTATCTCAGAGACAGAAAAAAAGGCTTTAACGGAGCTGCGGCTGAGGCATTTGACTATGTCGTTGCTGCAAGACTGTCGGCAACAGATGTTATAGACAGATTTCATGCAAGAACGCTGCATTATTTTACCAGAAAGCGTATCGAAAAGCTTCTTTCACAGAATGCAAACTATATTGCAACAGCTCAGGAGGCTGCAGTAAAGAATGCAAGGAAGCTTATTATCGAGAAGGACATACTGGATAATATACCGGATAATTATATTGATCTTTATCCGGAGGCAAGACGCATCGAGAGGCATTTTGTGCTGCATATAGGTCCGACTAACTCAGGCAAAACCCATGATGCCCTTGAGGAGCTTAAGAATGCACCGTCAGGTATATATCTGGCTCCCCTGAGGCTCCTTGCCTGTGAGGTCAAGGACAGGCTGAAGGGTGCCGGAATTCCCTGTGATCTGAGGACAGGAGAGGAATGTGAGCACTATGAGGAGGCACGCCATACAGCCTCAACCATAGAGATGCTTGATACCTCAAGATATTATGATGTCGCGGTAATCGATGAGGGTCAGATGATCAATGATACTCAGCGAGGCGGAGCCTGGACGGCTGCAATACTCGGCGTGCATGCAGCCACAGTGCATATCTGTATGGCGGAATTTGCAAGGGACATTATCATAAGTCTTATTGAGGAATGCTCTGATACCTATGAGATAATCAATCATCACAGGCAGACGAGGCTGTTTTTTGACAGAAGTGATTTTTCATTTCCTGAAAATGTAGAAGACGGCGATGCTCTGATCGTTTTTTCCAAGCGTGATGTTCTGAGCTGTGCCGCCGTGCTGCAGCGGAAAGGAATCAACTGCAGCGTGGTATACGGTGCACTTCCGTATGATGCAAGAAAATCTGAGGTGGCACGGTTTTTAAACGGTGAAACCAGGGTTATTGCGGCAACCGATGCTATAGGCATGGGCATGAATCTGCCTATAAGGAGAGTGGTTTTTCTCCGTACAATGAAGTTTGACGGAATCAGTACCCGCAGCCTCTATCCTGAGGAGGTTCAGCAGATTGCAGGGCGTGCCGGAAGATACGGACTCTACGACGAGGGCTTTTATACCTCGGAATTTGACAGGGGGATGATACGTTCACTCTGCAGAGAGAAAATTCCGCAGATCGTAAGAGCACCGATAGGATTTCCAAGGTCACTCATACATATCGAGGGCAGGCTTTCGGATATAATGGATCGATGGTCACGTATTAAGAATGATGATGAGCTGTATTATAAGGGCGATATCTCCGAAATGCTGACTCTGTG
>CAVALT010000139.1:0-4871 GCA_963589455.1 Clostridiales bacterium | reverse complement strand
CTGATTAAAGCGTTTCCTGCGCCGGATTTGCGCTGCGAAGCAGCTAATTCCTTAGAATCCGTGCGATCCGCCGGAGGCTTTTAGGTAAATGCTGATTTAATCAGCATTTACCTAAATAGCTGCCTTTCTTTATCGGTAAAGTCTCTCGTCTGAATCTGAGTCTGAATCTGAGTCTTAGTCTTAGTCTGTGTCTGTGTCGGCTTCAGCGGCTCTTACGGCATGCTCGATAGCATCAAACGAAAAGCCGCGTCTCGCCAGATAAGCATATGCCTTCTGTCTGTCTTCCCTCTGAAGCCCGTGAGCATATTTCTTCCTGAGCGCCTTCTCACAGGCTGCATATTCCTCCTCGCCGGAGAGCTCTGAAAGTATCTCTGCTGCTGTTTCCCTGGAAATGCCTCGCTGAGCGAGCTTCTGAGATATCTCGCGCCTGGACCTTGTTTCCTTAAGCTCCTCGACGTAATTTTCAGCATATCTTGAGTCATCTGCAAAGCCGTATTTGTCAAGAAAGCTGAAGGTCTCGTCTATTATGCTTTCCGGGTAATAGCCTTCACGAAGCTTTCGCCTTATCTGGTCTCTTGTCTTATCCGCATTTTTCAGATAATACATAACGCGCTTTTTTGCTCTTGGAAGAAGTATGTCCTCCATTATGCTGTGATAAATCTCATCAGAGATTACAGTTGTGGTTGTGGCTGCGGCCTCGGCTGCAGATGCGCCTGCTCTGCTGCAGGCTCCACTCCCGGTGCAGTTTTCGCCGCAGGCTTTGATCTGAGCCTTAAGTCCATCTGCTCCATCAGACATTTTCTCAGCCTCGTGTTCTTCACCGAATCCGCCTTCCGAGCATCTGATTCCGAGCCTTCTGCATTCCCCTTTATACAAAAGAAAGGTCACCTCGCCGTAATCGAGGGTGACCTTGTTTCTCTTATTATCAAATTTTACAATCTCTGTAACGATATGTGCCATTCCTGTCAATCTGCCGGTCCGTCGGGTGCAGGTGCAGCTGCATCATCGGACACAACGCCCAACTTAACTCTGAGTCTGTGATCAATCTCATCCATGATCTCAGGATGATCCGAAAGGTACTGCTTGGCATTCTCTCTGCCTTGTCCGATCTTGCTTCCTTCGTACGCAAACCAGGCACCGCTCTTATCAACGATGTCCTCCCGAACTGCAAGATCAAGGAGATCTCCTTCCTTTGAGATACCCTTGCCGAACATTATGTCGAACTCTGCCTCCTTAAACGGCGGAGCTACCTTATTCTTGACAATCTTGACTCTTACATGATTGCCCACGGCATCAGAGCCCTGCTTGATGATATCTGTACGTTTTACATCCATACGTACCGATGCATAGAACTTAAGCGCACGTCCGCCGGTGGTTGTCTCCGGATTGCCGAACATGACACCGATCTTCTCACGAAGCTGATTAATAAATATAACCACGCAGTTGGACTTGGCTATGACACTTGTAAGCTTGCGGAGAGCCTGAGACATAAGTCTCGCCTGAAGACCCACTACCGAGTCTCCCATCTCTCCCTCAATCTCCTTCTTCGGTACAAGAGCTGCTACAGAGTCTATAACTATAACATCAACAGCACCTGAACGCACCATGGTATCAGCTATCTCTAGAGCCTGCTCGCCATTGTCCGGCTGTGAGATATAGAGATTGTCTATATCTACTCCAATATTTTTAGCATAAACCGGGTCCAGAGCATGCTCTGCGTCTATAAAGCCGGCTATGCCGCCTGCCTTCTGTGCTTCAGCAACTATATGCAGTGCAAGCGTGGTCTTACCCGAGGATTCATGTCCGTATATCTCTATTACACGTCCCTTCGGTACTCCTCCTACACCAAGTGCAACATCAAGGCTTAATGAACCTGTGGAAATAACCTCTATGCTTTTATCCTTGCCTGAGTCGCCAAGCTTCATAACGGCTCCCTGCCCGAAGTCGCGTTCTATCTGCTTAATAGCTGCCTCTAAGGCCTTCTGCTTATCTTCCTTTGAAACTTCTTTTGAAACTTCCTTTGATACCGGCATATAATCTTCCTTTTCTCTGGTTTATCAGCCTGCCCGCCATCGGAGCGAACATGTTCAGTATAACACACGGCAATGTAAAATGCGACGGCATTTCTTTAATTTTAGGTATCTGCAAACATGCAAACCGGCCATGCACTGATGACCGGTTTGCAACTAAATCTTTTTGTATATCTGTTTAGCACCTGCCTTGCCTTATCAGCACGGCTGTATCACCACTGCATAAGCTCCTCATACAGCAGGCGGTATTTTTCGGCGGACTGCTTCCATGAATAATCCGAGGTCATCGCTCTGCGCACCAGGCCTCTCCATGCCTTCTGATCCTCAAAATATACACTCTTGGCATAATTAACCGCATCATACAGAAGACCCGGCTCATAACGGTCAAAGGAGAAGCCGTTGCCCGTCTGATCATATACATTGTATGGCTCTACCGTATCCTTAAGGCCTCCTGTCTCCCTGACTACGGGCAGCGAGCCGTATCTCATAGCCATAAGCTGGGTCAGTCCGCAGGGCTCAAAGCGGGACGGAACAAGCATCACATCTGCAGCAGCATAGAGTCTGCGCGCCCTTTCATCAGAATACATGATATTAGCGCTGACGGTGCCCTTATACCTCTCCTCAAGCTCTCTGAACATGCCCTCATACCACGGATCACCTGTTCCGATAAGTATGAATTGGGTATTGCCGTCAAGCAGACCGTCTATAACCTCTGAAACAAGATCGAGTCCCTTCTGATCCGTAAGCCTGGAGATCAGTCCAATGACAAATTTATTCTGATCCTGCTTAAGACCCAGCTCGTCCTGAAGCTTAAGCTTATTCTCGCGCTTTCCGCTTACAAAATCCTTAGAGCTGTAGTTTCTGTACAGCCTTGCATCATTTTCAGGATCATAAACCTCATAATCTATGCCGTTAACTATGCCGCAGAGCTTATGTCTGTAATAGGACAGCACACCCTCTAGAGTTTCTCCGTACTCAGGCGTGGTTATCTCCCATGCATAGGTCTCGCTGACTGTGGTTACCTTATCTGCATATACTATGCCGCCCTTCATCATATTGGCATCGCGGTTATGAAGCATGTCGTCAATGCCGAATGCTCTGTCAGGAAGTCCGCTTATTGACTGAATATAATGCGGGCTGTGTATGCCCTGGAAGCGGAGATTATGTATGGTAAATACCGTTCTTGCATTGTGTGCAAGCTCGGTATCCTTAAACAGGGTCCTGAGATATACCGGTATCAGAGCTGCCTGCCAATCATGGCAATGTATGACATCAGGAAGGAAATCCAGCACAGGAAGAGCTGCAAGCACTGCCTTGCAGAAGAAAATATATCTCTCGATATCATTGATGACATCCGTATAAGGATTGCCGTACGAATAATAGTCCTCATTGTCAATGAAGTAATAGCATATTCCGTCAAGCTCAAGCTTCATGAGGCCTACATATTTCTCAAACGGATTGTCGCCGAGACGCATATAAAAATGCGTAATATACTCCATTTTATCCTTATATTCATCAGCTATGCACGCATACTTTGGGAGTATAACGCGTACATCCGCCCCTTCTGCCTTCAGTGCCTTCGGAAGAGCACCCATAACATCGGCAAGCCCTCCAGTCTTGACAAAGGGATAACATTCAGAACCGGCAAACAGTATCTTCATACGCATCTTTCCTCCATGATATAGTGTAAGGCTGCAGTCTTATTCCGCCCGCATTTCCTTAGCAGTCTCCGGCGAATCGCACAGATTTGCTTTTGGATTTGCTTTTAGATTAGCTGCTTCGCAGCACAAGTTCAGCTTGCGAAACACTTTAATCAGTGTTTCTTTTATTATACACTGCCTGACCGCATGTGAAAATGAAAAGCTTCAGGTTTTCAGATATGTATCTGTTTAGCACCTTCCGCATTTTAGCGTAAATTGACTGCCTGCAGATAAATTCACGCTGAAATACGGAAAGCGGCCAAGGCCCGAAGGGCCTTTGGCCAGCCACATCGAGGATTTGCAGAGCAAATTCGAGATGGGTGCTAAAAAGTTACTTTGACATAAAAATGATGCCGGCCTGCGAAAGCTGAACAGCTCTGCAAGCCGGCATCTGTATCTGTGTCATTTCTGTATCAAGGAAGCCTGTCTTCGAATATCTAAGGAAATGCTGATTAAATCAGCGTTTCCCTAAATCAATGCTTATAATAATTAATAAGACAGCCATCTATTATGATCTGACGCTCATCCGGTGTAAGTGCACCGGTTGATGCATTAAATTCAGTCACTGTATATGCACCGTCTGCTTCATCCCTGCGGACTGCATAGGCTCTGATGCTGTCTGCATTATCCAGCACTGCCTTCCTTATGCCCGGAATAAATACATAATCTCCGAGAGCAAGCACTGAAGGATCCTCTATCACAAACGGAACCATGCCCCAGTTTATGCAGTTCGAACGATAACGCTTGGTTGCATAGGCCTTTGCAAAGTTTGCACTTGCTCCGAGCACTCGCTGACAGGAGGCTGCCTGTTCTCTTGCAGAGCCGTCTCCGGGCATCATTGCAAATATTGAAGAGCCTAAATTGGTAGTCTCCGGACTGCATGCGACTCCGTATTTCCTAAGTGCCTCATATACCTTTGCCGGTTCCTCGGCAAGCTGTCCTGAGGCTCTGCGTTCACGCTCCATGCTTCTTACGGCAAGGCTTCGTCCGGCATATTCCGGATCCCTCTTTGACAGTGCAAACTGTGAAAGCCTCTCCGGATTCGAACGATAGCTTGAGGTCTCGCCTGATGGGATAAGCTCATCGGTAGTAGTTACCGGATCTGTAATATAGCTGCAGATCTTGACAAGCAGGTCCTCAC
>CAVALT010000138.1:1965-4890 GCA_963589455.1 Clostridiales bacterium | reverse complement strand
AGGGCGGTAAGCCGCGTAATAGTAAGGAAAGTGCTGCCGGAATTGGCATTTCACTAAAGAAAGTTAGTTTATATTTTTGTAGTTTTAACAAGTTTGGAAGGATTGAATAGTAGGACGGTATGATTACAAAGAGAGAAGATATCAGAAACGTAGCAATTATTGCCCATGTCGATCACGGCAAGACCACACTTGTAGATGCACTGCTGCATCAGAGCGGCGTATTCCGTGAAAACCAGGAGGTTGCAGAAAGAGTTATGGATTCCAACGCCATTGAGCGTGAGAGAGGAATCACCATTCTTTCAAAAAATACAGCCATCAATTATAACGGACATAAGATTAATATAGTTGATACTCCCGGCCATGCTGATTTCGGCGGAGAGGTTGAGCGTGTACTTAAGATGGTAGACGGAGTAGTGCTCCTTGTAGATGCTTTCGAGGGACCTATGCCGCAGACGAAGTTTGTTCTCGGACGTGCGATGGAGCTTGAGCTTCCTGTTGTAGTTTGCGTCAATAAAATAGACCGTCCCGGAGCAAGACCTCAGGAGGTTGTTGATGAGGTTCTTGAGCTGCTGCTGGACCTTGGTGCAAATGATGAGCAGATTGACTGTCCGTTTGTATTTGCATCAGCCAGAGCCGGTATTGCAAGCATGGATCCTGAGGTACCGGGTGAGAATATGAAGCCTCTCCTTGATACTATTGTTGAGCACATTCCTTGTCCTACAGGAGATCCTGACGAACCGCTTCAAATGCTTGTGTCAACTATTGACTATAACGAGTATGTAGGACGTATCGGAGTGGGCAAGGTATCAAACGGAAGCATTAAGGTTAACCAGCAGGTGGTTATCTGCAATCATCACTCCAGTGATAAGCTTATCCGCACAAAGGTAAGCAAGCTGTACGAGTATGAGGGACTTGCAAGAGTTGAGGTCGAGGAGGCCGGAATCGGCTCTATCGTAGCTATTTCAGGTATTCCTGAGATTCATATCGGTGATACGGTCTGTGCACCTGAAAAGGTTGAGCCTATCCCGTTCCAGAAGATTTCAGAGCCGACTATTGCCATGTATTTCATGGTAAATGATTCACCGCTTGCAGGTACAGAGGGTAAGTTTGTTACCTCAAGACATATCAGAGACCGTCTCTACAGAGAGCTTAATACAGATGTTTCGCTCAGAGTTGAGGAAACTGCCAATGCAGACTGCTTCAAGGTATCAGGACGAGGCGAGCTGCACCTGTCTGTTCTTATTGAGAACATGAGACGTGAGGGCTTTGAATTTGCAGTATCCAAGGCAGAGGTTCTGTACAAGACAGACGAGAACGGCAAGCCGCTTGAGCCAATGGAGATTGCCTATATTGATGTGCCGGAGGAATTCAGCGGAGCTGTAATTCAGAAGCTTAACCAGAGAAAGGGCGAGCTGGTCGGAATGGCACCTACCGGAGCAGACAGCACAAGACTTCAGTTCTCCATACCGTCAAGAGGTCTTATCGGCTACAGAAATGAATTTCTCACAGATACAAAGGGTGCCGGAATAATGAATACAGCATTTGACGGCTATGCTCCATATAAGGGAGATCTGTCATACAGACCTACGGGCTCCATCATTTCCTGTGAGACAGGAACAGCTGTTACCTACGGACTCTTCAATGCACAGGAGCGCGGTGTGCTCTTTATCGGACCGGGCGAGAAGGTTTATAACGGAATGGTTATCGGACAGTCTCCAAAGACTGAGGATGTTGAGATTAATGTATGCAAGACCAAGAAGCTTACCAATACACGTGCTTCGGGCTCTGATGATGCTCTTCATCTTACGCCTCCGCGTATAATGAGTCTTGAGCAGTGCATGGACTTTATCGATACGGATGAGCTTCTTGAGGTTACACCGGAATCGCTTCGTATACGCAAGAAGATACTTGATCCGCTTCTCCGCAAGAGAGCTTCCTTCAGGAAAGGCTGATAAGCCGGTATGGACGGCAGAAACAAAAAGTTTATAGCAGAGCTTCAGAAAAAAGCCTCAGTCAGACGAAGCTCAGGGCTTTATACGATAGACGGTCCGAAGATGGCAGGAGAGCTGGATCCTGCTGATGCAGAGGCTGTATATGTGACCAGAGGCTTTCTTGCGTCACAGCATGCAGAGGACTGCAGGCAGCTGCTTGAAAATGTACCGTATGAGCTTATTCAGGATTCTGAAATGAAGCAGATTTCGGATACTGTCACGCCGCAGGGTATACTTGTGCTTGCAAGGCAGAGGAGAATCAAGGGCATCAGGGCGATTACAGAGCAATGTGAAAATCCGCTGCTGCTTATGCTTGAAACGATACAGGATCCCGGCAATCTAGGTACAATCATAAGGATGGCTGAGGCAGCCGGGGTAAGCGGAATTATTGTTAACCGGGAAACGGTTGATATGTATTCGCCTAAGGTTGTGCGTTCAACCATGGGAGCACTGTTAAGACTTCCGGTTATATGTGTGGAGGATGAGATAAAGGCTGCTTCAGCGCTGTCTGAGGGAGCTTACACAGACGGAAGACATGTCAGCATATATGCGGCAAGGCTCGACGGCGCAGCTGATTATGCAGCAGTTGATTACAGGGGACCTTCAATGATAATGATAGGCAATGAGGCTCATGGACTCAGCAGAGAGCTGTCTGACTGTGCTGACCGGAATATCATTATTCCCATGTGCGGTACTGCTGAATCACTTAATGCAGCAGTTGCCGCAGCAGTTATAAGCTTTGAAGCGGCAAGGCAGAGACGGACAGATACTTGATAAAACTGCGCAGATTGTGTTATAATTATTTGCCATTGGAAAGGGATAATTATGTCTTCACGAGGCAGCTATTCACCGAGAAAGCTCGGAACGATCATTGACATGGCCCATATCATAATCGGCACAGCCATTATGATTATGGCCTGCTTTGCGATATTAC
>CAVALT010000138.1:0-1955 GCA_963589455.1 Clostridiales bacterium | reverse complement strand
ATATATGATTCTTTTTCCGCTGATTTTTCTGCTGGCGGCTGTACTGAGCTTGTTTAACAGCTGGTTTTTATTTGCAGCCTATAAGCGGAATTCCGGAAAAAAAGCGGCAGGCATAGTGTATCTGATTATAGGCCTGCTGTTGTTTATGCTCTTTGCGGTAAGTGTGATTTCCATATGGATAAAGCATTGAGGAACGGCATAAATCCACGGCTGAAGGAAAAGGAGTAGCGGTTTGGAAAAAGAAAAATTACTGGAAAAGGTCAATATGCTTGTCGACAAAGCGGCTCAGAACGGAAATTCGATAAGCTATGATACTATCGCAGATACCTTCAAGGAGGAGGATCTTAATTCTGATCAGATGGATGATCTCTATGCTATGTTTGAGGCTAAGGGCATAGATCTTGTCAATTCGGATATTGATGACAGCGATGTGCCTGTTCCTGACGATGATTTTGCCAATCTTGATCTGGATAAGATCGACAGCATCGATGATACCCTGGTTGGTACAGACGATGATTTTGATGATGACAAGTTCGATGACAAGGATATTGAGGACAACATAGATCTTGATGCTATTGATCTTCTTGAGGGTGTCGGTACAGATGATCCTGTAAGGATGTATCTTAAGGAGATCGGAACTGTCCCGCTTCTTTCTGCTGAGGAGGAACTTGAGCTTGCAAAGCGTAAGGCAGAGGGAGATGAAAAGGCTAAGGAGAGGCTTATAGAGGCCAACCTCAGACTTGTAGTCAGCATTGCAAAGCGCTATACCGGACGCGGCATGAGCTTCCTGGATCTTGTTCAGGAGGGCAACCTCGGACTGATGAAGGGAGTTCAGAAGTTCGACTACACCAAGGGCTATAAGCTCTCAACCTATGCAACCTGGTGGATAAGACAGTCTGTTACACGTGCGCTTGCAGATGGAGCACGTACCATCAGAGTACCGGTGCACATGGTTGAAACGATAAATAAGATTGCCAAGATGCAGCGTAAGCTGACACTTGATCTCGGTTATGAGCCTAAGACGAGCGAGCTCGCAAAGGCACTGGGGATGACTGAGGAAAAGGTTGAGGAGATACTGCAGATTGCAAGAGAGCCTGCATCGCTCGAAACACCTATAGGTGAGGAGGATGATTCCAACCTCGGCGATTTCGTTGCAGACAGCAATGTTGTTACGCCTGAGCAGAATGTTGAGTCTGTCATGCTGAGAGAGCATATCGACACTCTTCTCGGAGATCTTAAGGAGAGAGAACGACAGGTTATAGTTCTCAGATTCGGACTTGATGACGGACATCCGCGTACACTTGAGGAGGTTGGCAAGGAATTCAACGTTACTCGTGAGCGTATTCGTCAGATAGAGGCTAAGGCTCTGCGCAAGCTTAAGAATCCGGTTCGTTCAAAGCGAATCAGGGATTTTCTGTAATTTGCAGCAGGAAGGCTGACATTTATTGGGAAGCTGCATATATCGAACAGCTTTATGCAGGTATACGCTGCTTCTTAGGCTATTCTCATAAGACCAGGATAAAACAATTAAAGAGCATTATGCCTGTTGTTGGCATAATATGACGTTAAAGCCGGAAGCCTGAATATAAGCTTTCGGCTTTTCTGTACCTTTGTATAAGGAAATGCTGATTAAATCAGTATTTCCTTAGATGCCTCCGGCGGATCATGCCTATTTGCAGGGGATTTGCTGTTAGCAGCGCAAATCCAGAGCAGGAAACGCTTTAATCAGCGTTTCGGTAATGCTCTATGATGCATTTCAATGGTGGAAAAATAAAATGAAATAAGTTAAAATATTAGCAGCTGTTTAGCACCCATCTCGAATTTGCTCCGCAAATCCTCGATGCAGCTGGCCAGAGGCTCTTCGAGCCTTGGCCGCCTGCCATATTTCAATGTGAATTTACCTGCAAGCAGGCAATTCACATTGAAATATGACAGGTGCTAAACAGATACAAAAT
>CAVALT010000137.1:0-4903 GCA_963589455.1 Clostridiales bacterium | reverse complement strand
GAGGAATATATGCTGCTGCAGGAATGGTTGGATGATAAATACGATGCAGGACTTGAAAAGGGTAAGTCCATTGGGCTTGCCGAGGGCCGTGCTGAAGGTCTTGCCGAAGGCACACGTAAAGCAAACATAGCTACAGCTCTTGATTCAATTGAGCTTGGCTTAAACACTGAGAGCATAATAAAATTATCTCACCTTACTAAAGATGAGGTTGAAGCACTGCGTGCCGGAAAGACTATCATCTAATTTTACGAAAACGCTGATTAAATCGTTTTCCACGCCAGATTTGCGATGCAAAGCAGCAAATCCAAAAGCAAATTCTTGCGATCAACCGGAAGCTGTCAGGGAAATGCTGATTTAATCAGCATTTCCCTGGAATCATACATGTGCCTCTATCCACGCCGGAAGCTCACTTAAGCTCAGCAGTACATCTGTGGCGCCTGCCTTAATAAGCTTTTGTCTTGCACTATACAGGATAAGCTCCCTTTCTGTATCCGGAAGCACTGCATATTCATCCTCAGTGAGTCCCAGCACGCTGCTGCCCTCCAGTACCCCGAGTGAACGGACTCCTGCGTTCAGGCCCTCTTTGATGTCGGAAACAGTATCTCCAACCTTAATCACCTCTCCGACAGATGCCGTCTCAAATCTGCGCATATTTGCATATATCATATAAGGATAAGGGCGTCCCAGGCCGCCGACAGCATCCGGTGTAAACAGTGCATCCGGTATATAGCCCTGCTCTGCAGCTCTCTTTGCTACTACCTCCATCATTGCATCCGTATAGCCCGTCGTTGAACCGATACTGATACCCATAGCATGGAGCTTATCAACGGTCTCCAGTGTTCCGGGCTTTGGCGCTGCGTAATCTGCAAGACTCAGCATCAGCGACTCCTCAAATATACGGTATATTTCTGCTGCTGCAGCCTCATCAGGCTCTGCTCCGTGCTCCTTAAGCCAGAGCTCATGTATACGCGGCATCTTCAGCATGGTCCTGATATGATCAAGCTTAAGCATGCCCATAGGCTCGCGTATCTCATCTACTGTCGGCTCAATTCCGCAGGCACGAAATGCCCTGTCAAATGCATTTACCGGAGCAAAGCAGCCGTAATCCACGCTTGTTCCTGCCCAGTCAAGTATAACCAGCTTCGTTCTCATCCCTGCACCTCCCTGAGAAATTCCGCCATGATAACAGCAAGCTTCTCAATATCCGCTGGATATATCTCACCGATATTGCCGACACGGAAGGTATCAGCCTCCATTACCTTGCCTGGATAGAGTACATATCCCCTGTCCTTGATATAATCATACATCTCCTTAAAGCTGAAGGCTGCTCCTTCAGGATAACAGAAGGTCGTGATAATCGGTCCCTGCACATCTGTCTCAAGGTAAGGACGAAATCCCAGTGCACTGAAGCGCTCAGTAAGCAGCCTCTGATTTTCTGCATAGCGTGCATGACGGGCAGGTATGCCTCCTTCTGCATCAAGCTCCTCCAGAGCCTTTGCAAAGGCCAGAACCACATGCGTCGGCGAGGTAAAACGCCATTTGCCATTTCCATCCTCCATGCCCTTCCACTGATCATAAAGATCCAGTGAGAGGGAACGTGCCCTGCCGGCACTTGCAATAAGTGCATCACGTCTGGCTATGATAAAGGCAAAGCCCGGCACACCCTGTATGCACTTATTGGCACTTGATATGAGGAAATCAATGCCCCAGTCTGCAATCGGTATGTCCACACCGGCAAAGCTGGACATAGCATCAACTATGAAGGTTTTGCCTGCTGCCTTAGCCACCCTTCCAACAGCCTCGATGTCGTTAAGAATGCCGCTTGTGGTTTCACTGTGAACCACTGACACATGCGTAATTGCACTGTCAGCCCGGAGCATTTCCTCAATAACCTCTGGATCCGGACGCTTATTGTTGCTCTGCTTATAGATAGTATAAGCTATGCCGGCGTGCTCACAGATATCTGCCATACGCTCTCCGTAGGCTCCGTTGGCAGCGATAAGAAGCTTATCCTCAGCCCCGATAACACTTGTCAGCACTGATTCAACTCCAAAGGTTCCGCTGCCCTGCATAAGCACTGCCGTATATTCAGGCTCTGAAACATGTCCAAGTCTCAGGAGCCCTGCACGTATGCGCTGTGTTATCTGCTTATAATCATCATCCCAGGTGCAGTGGTCAAACAGCATCTCCTGTTTAACCGTATCGCTCGTTGTAAGCGGACCCGGTGTCAGCAATTTATATCTGTTCATGTAAATGTCTCCTTATCCTGATGTTAAAATATGCAGCAGGACGTCCATATGCAAAACTGTCTTGCAAAACCAAACTCCCCTGCTTCATATCATCCTGATATGTGCAGAGCATGTGCTTAAAGCACATGCCCTGCAGGTCTGCTTTATATCTTAAACTGCAGGAGCAGCCAAGGGTCTCATTCCCCCTGTGCCCCTGCTGTAAATCCGAATCTTATTATCCGTATCAGGGCTTGGCTGCCTCTGATATCTCCTGATGATGCTCATAGAGCTCGAAGGTAAGCGGCTCGCTGAAGGTCTTAGGATAAGCAGACTTGTTGGCATTGTCGGCACTCTCACCCTCATAGAGCGGATTAGGATAATTGGCAAGCAGCTCAGCTCTGCCGTTATCGATGATGCACTGCGCCATTTCCATTGCAAGAGGATTAGTCTTATCGCCCTTATCCAGTACTGCAACAGACTCTGTCAGTGAGAAATTGCCCTCTGTAGGATCAACATATTCAATCGGAAGTCCCTCAGCCTTAGCTGCAACAGCCTGATGGCGAAGGCCAAAGCCAAGTGCAACCTCGCCTGCCTCGCAGAGCTTAAGCGGTGCAGAGCCTGAGGACTCAACATGATCGCCTGCATTTACATAGATATCATGCAGTATCTCCTGTGCACCGTCATCGCCGTAGGCTGATACAAGTGCCTGCATCAGAAGCCATGCTGTTGAAGAGGACTTAACATCAGTAACTGCAAGGAAGCCCGCATATACCGGATCAGCCAGATCCTTAAGACAGGTCGGCATTGGCAGATTATTTTCATTAAGCAGCTCTGTATTGATAATGATTGCGCCCTCCTGAGAGGTTATCGGAGCAGAGAAGTCCGGAACCGGCTCGAGTGTGTTTACCGCAAAGGTCAGCGGGAGGAACATATTGTTCTTATCCTGTGCACTCTGCAGATAGAAGGTACTCATGGTAACCATGTCGGCCTCAAGATTTTTGCCCTCCGCAAGAAGCTTTCCTCCAAGCTCCGAGGTTCCGAAGGTCTCAAAGATATATTTGCCCTCATAGCCATTGCTGTCCAGAGCATTGGTCATTGCAGTAATAGCCTCGTCATCTGCATTTGAATAGATAACCACCTGGCCGGCATCAGCTGTACTCTTTGCTGCATCAGCTGATGTGCTCTCTGTGCCCACACCGTCTGCACTGACAGCACTGTCTGCCGTGTCAGTCTTGCCCACCTCTGCGGCTGTTGTGGCTGTTGCTGCACTCTGACTTCCGCAGCCTGCAAGCATGCCTGCAGTAAGTCCTAAGCATAATCCCATTGCTAATAATTTACGTGATTTCATTTTCCTTCTTATTATCCTTTCTTTAAACAAACAATTTCCGTATCTGATCAGCACCTGCTATGGCCCTAAGAGCCTAGGTCCGGCAGCATCGAGGATTCGCAAAACAAATTCGAAATGTATGCTGAACAGTTACCGATTTCCTTGTACACCTATATATCCACCCGCTTAAAGCGCTTATTGGCAAGCCAGGCAAATACACCCTTTGCGATAAGATTCGTCGCCAGTATCAGCAGCGACAGCACAAAAACCTCATTATATTTGTTAACATACTGAAGCTGCTTTATCTTAGTTGTAAGCACCATGGTTCTGGCTCCGGCAATAAACACCAGTGCACTTATAGTCACCATAGAGTTGATAAAGTAATAGCTGAATACCTCAATCAGACTTGAAGCCGCATTAGGCGTAACTATGCGCAGTATGGTTTTTGACCAGCTGTCGCCCATCAGCATGCCCGTGGTCTCCCACCTTAGGTTCATCTTGGACAGCGAATTCTTCATCATCAGATACGGCGTTGAAAAATAATGCACAATATTGCACAGTATCATCAATGCAAAAGTATTCTGCAGTGCCGTGCCCGAAAAGCTGAACAGAAATGCAAGACCCAGCACCATGCCCGGAATCGTATTGGTTATCAGTGCTATCGAATCAATCGACTGCTTAACGCCGCGCGGCAGTGTGCTTCTTGCCGTTATAAGAGCAGCGCCGTAAGCAATAACTGTTCCAACCGCCGCCGTAAGCAGAGCCATTATCAGCGAATGCTTATATACATTTATAAGCTCCTTATCCGCGAATACCTCTGCGAAGTGTTCTGTAGTGAATATCGCCTGATACGGCCAGTTTCTTACTAACGGGATAACAAATATAACCGCAAAGAATACAATAATCGCTGCGGAAAATGCTGCTGACGCAAGTCCCCACACTCCGTCTCTCAGCCTGTTGTCCTTCAGATCTGCAGCACTTATCCTGTCATAACGGATGTTGTAGCGCTCAAGATATCTGAGCAGTATTATGCTCACAATTGACGGAAGCAGCATTATTACCGATACAACAGCTCCCCGGTTAAAATCCGGAATGCCGCCAAGCATCTCATTATAGAGTGTGGTTGCTATGACATCGTACTTGCCGCCTACAGATGCAGGTATGCCAAAGTCTGTAAAGCACAGAAAAAATGACTGTATAAATGCACCTGCAAGCGTTCCGAGCAGCGGACGCAGCACAGCAATACGGAAGGTTGCAAGCACATTGTCTCCCATGACCTTTGAAACAATCAGCGTTTTCTTGTCCACATAGCTCATCGTGTTATGGATAAGGAGAAACGCAACCGGCA
>CAVALT010000136.1:0-4913 GCA_963589455.1 Clostridiales bacterium | reverse complement strand
GCCGGAGACGGTATATCAATATTGCCGGATTATATGATCAGGCTTGCTGAGGCTCCGCTTGCCTCATATTCTCTGCCTGAGCCATATGAATTAATGCATGTACTGGCTTATCCTGAATCCTCGCAGATGCTTGGCTATCATAAAGCCTTAGCCAGGCTGGTAAGAAAATTGTTCAGCAGCTGACATGTGCAGGGGATTTACGGTATCAAAGGAAACGCTGATTAAATCATTTTACGGCAGCTCTTATTGCTTCTGCTGCAGCTGCTTCATAATCGGACCTGTGCTTTGCCTTGACTATCTTTTTTAAGAGCTTGTCATGCTCCGGGATATCGAGGATAAGCCAGGACCACAGCTCCTTCATCTTGTGAAGCACAGGCGTGTCACCGCTCAGCAGTTCACTGTAGCCCTTATAAACTGCTGCTGTAAATGCTGCAAGCTCCTTGTCCGTCATGAGCTCCGTTTTGATGTCTGAGCTTGCGTTTGCGGCAGCTGCTGACACTGCTGCAGTCTTTGCCGCACATTCATCAGCTCCGGCACATATCTCAGCCAGAGCTTTAATTCCGGTTACGGTATTAGCTGCTGTATCAACAGGCATGCATCTGCGTGCTGCTTCATTTCCGGCAGCAGCTTTGTCACCATCAATATTCGCCTTTGCAAACTCTGACAGCTGACTTATCAGCTTCGGATTGCGCACCATGCCGCGGCCTGTCATGATGCTCTGCGGCATACGGGTACATTTACCGGAAGAAAGTCTGTCCATCAGCTCCTCATAGTCTCTGACTGAATTGATGTCTCCGTTATAGCACAGCGGAATATCGCTGCTGCTGAGTGCATACTTAAAGGCATCAAGATGCACCGATCCGTTATAGAATTCGCTGCGTACTCTCGGATGGATTATAAGCTCCTTGATTGGATACTTATTATATATATCAAGCAAAGCAGGCCATTCTTCCACTGATTCAAAGCCAATCCTGGTCTTGACCGATATCTCACATTCGGCACCTTCAAAGATTCCCTTAAGCATCTCATCTAGCATATCAGGTCTGCTCAGCAGTCCGGAGCCCCTTAGCTTGGAGGTGACGGTTCCTGAGGGACAGCCGAGGTTCAGATTAAATTCTCTGTAGCCATAGGGTGCAAGCTCACGTTCTGCAAACAGATACGCCTCGGCAGAATTGGTAAGTATCTGCGGAACCGGCATCATTATTCGGTTGTGTTCAGGCAGTATATCATTAAGTGCACGTGCGGTCATGCATTTTTTATGGGGATGCGGCTCGATAAAAGGCGTAAAGCACTTGTCTATGCCGGTTCCGAACTGCTCCAGCACTGCATTTCTGAATACATATCCTGTTATGCCCTCTAAGGGTGCCAGATAAAATCTCATACAAATTCCTCACTTCATTTTGGACATTGTACCATAATGTGGGTGCAGGCGGATCACACAGATTTGCAAGAAAATTAGCTGCTTCACAGCACAAATCCGGTGTGAAAAATCGCCGGAATGCAGAATCTTCCAAATAACCTAAAAACAACATGTATGTCAGCACAGCGGTGCAATTATTCTGAGCACACTGTCAGTAATCCTGCTGCAGAGCCTGTCTCTGCAGCCCGACAGCTTGACCTCCCTGCACTTTGCCTGCGTCCTGAGGAAGTCCGCCTTAAGGTCGCTGAGCAGAGATGCACGGTAAAACAGCGCATTGCACTCAAAATGCAAAAACAGGCTGCGGTAGTCCAGATTGACCGTGCCTATCACTCCTATATCATCATCGATAAGGCCGGCCTTTGCATGAACAAAGCCGGGTGTATAGGTATATATATGAACTCCTGCTTCAAGCAGCGGTCGGTAAAAGCTCTGCGTAATCCTGTATGCTATCTTTTTATCCGGCACTCCTGGAACAATGATCCTTATATCCACGCCGCGCCTTGCAGTTCTCGCAAAGGTATCCAGCAAGGTATCCCCGAGCATAAGGTACGGTGTATAAAACCAGGCATACTGCCCGGCCTGCTCTAGCATCTCCATATAAAGATTGTTGCTGACCGCACAGCCATTTTCCGGAGAATCCCCATACGGCATGACATAGCCGTCTGAAGCTTTACCCGAAGCCGTGTTATAAGCAACACCATAAGCCGTTTGCACCTGTATTCTGTTCCGTGAGGGAA
The DNA here is from genome assembly GCA_963589455.1 of Clostridiales bacterium. Taxonomy (GTDB): domain Bacteria; phylum Bacillota; class Clostridia; order Lachnospirales; family Lachnospiraceae; genus Avilachnospira. The sequence continues at coordinate 2,756 of CAVALT010000136.1, read as the reverse complement.
GCGGATCGTAGGAAAAAGCGTTCCAGAACTCGATAAACATCCGCTCGTAATTCTGTACGGCAGGCCCCTTAAGTATGAAGCCGCCATCCTTCCAGTGTCCGTGCTTTATAACACGGTTGATATATTCATCGGAAAGATTAATTCCTCCGCTGAATGCAGTTTTGCCATCTATGATCATTATCTTGCGGTGATCACGGTTATTAAGAGTACCCGACAGGAAGAATCTCATGGGATTAAATGCAACGCATCTTATGCCTCTGCTCCGCAGATATTCGCTGTAGCCCGGCGGAAGAGTGGTCAGACTGCCGAGATCGTCGTAGATAACACGGACATCCAGGCCTTCGGCTGCCTTAGCAGTCAGAATATCAAGAATGCGGTCCCACATCTCGCCCGCTGCAATGATGAAGTATTCCAGATAGATATACTCCTTTGCATTTTCAAGCTCCTCAATCATCGCTGAAAACAGCTCTTCGCCAAGAGGATAATATCGTGCCTCAGTATTTTTATGTAAATGACTTCCGCTTATTTCGGAGATATATTTAAAGGTCTGGGCAATCCGCGGAGACTCCCGTTCCAGTTCAGCCAGGACTTCAGCTTCTTTATCAGTATCCGCAGCTGCTCCAACTTCAGCCTTAGCCTCTGTCCTATCCTCAGCCTCTGCCTTAGCTTTAGCCTCGGCCTTAGCTTTAGCCTCTGTCAGGGCTATCTGTTTTCTGACCTTCTCAAGCCGACGGTGCAGCGGCCTGCTTGTCCTTTTGTTTCCGATTCCCAGATACAGAACCGTTCCGAATAACGGAAACTCAAGTATACAGATGAGCCACAGTATCTTGTAGGCCGGCTCCTCCTGTGTGGATGCCACATACAGAACAATCAGGACGGCAAGAACAGTCAGCAGTACATTTATCTGCAGAGCATACGGCTTAAGAAATCTCAGCAGTCCCCACAGCCAGCTGATCTGCAGTATGACGGCTATGGCTGTGATGATAAGACGGCTGTAGATAATTCTCCGTATATGCTGCCTCATAGACTTACGCCCCAGAACCGGTGTGCAAGCTGCATATAATGGCGGTACAGTATGCCGAACCTGTGCATATAATTATCATTCCACGGCTTTTCTCTGCCGCAGAAATGAATTATTGCCGTATGCTCCATTATCCACGCTGTATTGCAGACTCCGCCGCTTCGAAGCATATAATTGCTGTACTTTCGTGCATCATAATTCCATACAGCATCCTCTATCTGTAGGATATTCTCACTGTAAACGGCATTGAGCACATCCTGATCCGGCAGTATCAGCTCTCTGCTGTGCTGCTTTACATACTGAAAAATATCATCAGGAATTATTTCCTTGCGCCCAAGCTCGAGATCAATGACCAGAACGCCTGAATTGTAATAATCGGTGGCTGTTCCAAGACGCAGCTGATTGACATTGTTGGCAAGCTCTGTTTTGCCGGTATGTGCAGCTGCTGCAAAAAGCTTGCCATTAAGATCCATTTCCCACAGAGGGCGGATTGGGTTAATTATCAGAATATCAGGATCCAGATAGAGAACCTTCTTTATCTGCTCCGGCAGCAGCTGCGGTGCAAGCAGACGGTAGTACATCTCCTTAGGATACTGCTTTGTTACAGGTGCCTTCTCAAACAGGGCATTCTCCACGCAGACCGGCATAAACTGATATCCGTATCCGTCACACTGCCGCTTAAGCACGTCAAGCTTATCCTCAGGAATATCGCTGTGCAGCAGTATAAGAGCGAAGCTCTCGTCCGGATTATTAACCGCAAGTGAGGTCAGCATAACCTGAAGCTGCGGAATATAATGCTCATTTAAGGTTGTCAGAAGATTAATCGTATCCATAACATAGTCCTTCTTTTGAAAATGCTGTTACTTTATGAATGTTTTTTGAGGATTTTTATTATACATGACAATATTTAACATTGAATGAAATACTCTGTGAAATTCCAGAAACAGGGTCTTATCATCAGAATCGGATCAGATAAGAGCGGATCATGGTAAGTGGAAAGAACAAAATGGCAAAGATAAAATCCTATAGCGGATGATAGCTGGAATAAGAAGCTGCTTTTATCTATATGGAGAAGAATATTCTGTCAACTCCGGCATTGTATATCTCATATTATCTCAAGATGAATCGTGTTGAATACTACGATCGAATGACTCAGGTACGACGTACAGGTGACTATGAGCAGTGGATTACTTTTTTCCTTCAGGCATTTGCTGATTCTGCAGAGGATGCGGTTTGCACAATTGACCGGCTTACAGTATTACACGATAAAAACATCGGATTGTTTGATACTCTTTCAAAGCGGCAACGGAACAGTGTCATTAAGGTATTTGCCTATTTGGAGTCCAACCCCATCATTGATATTCAGAAAACTGCCGCAGTTCTTAAAATGTCGTATAACACTGTATCAAAGATAGTGTCAATCCTGGTCGATGACGGCATTCTTGAACAAACAGATAAATCAGGAAAAGCAGGATATTTTCCTATATCGAATATCTCAGCATTCTTCGTGAAGGTACCTGATGACTTAGCCAGGACACAGATATAGATTTATAATTACAGCGCGTCCTGGTTATTCATGCCGTAATTGAAAAAAAGGGCTTTATGAATTAAAATGAATCTGTCGTCGGAAAGAATATAGAGTTCCTGACAATGAAATTAAGCTAACTGTTTACTATCCATCTCGAATTTGCTTCGCAAATCCTCGATGTGGCTGGCCAAAGGCCCTTCGGGCCTT
>CAVALT010000135.1:0-4982 GCA_963589455.1 Clostridiales bacterium | reverse complement strand
CTGATATATCGCGCACGCTCTTCTGCTGAAGCAGAGCGGTAAGACTGTTTTTAAGAGCAGCTCTCGTCTTTCTTATGCGGCGGTCTGTGCTGTCGGACTTTGCTTTTGTTTCTAATTCTGTCATAAACATTTCCCCTGAACACATAACATAAAAATGTTCATTAAAACACTTGAATGATAGTATTGCATATTGCGTTTCTCACCTGCTGTTCGTATAATACGAACGTAGCACGATAATAGACTCGTGTCAATAAAAAGATAAATGTTGCATAACAAAATATAATCGATTAAGATACATGCACATGTATAAAAACCGATAAGATTAGAAATATGCTGTGGAACAGCCATAACCACAGGAATATACTATGAGACGTAATGCAGGGCCTGACGTAATGGCCGGTGCAATAACTCGCGTAAGGCCCGGTGTAAGAACTTATGTAAGACTAAGATCTTGTGAAAGATGTAATGTAAGATCTCATGAAATACTTTGCGTAAGGCCCTGCGCAAGAACTGATGTAAGATTCGGTGTAAGACCTTATGTAAGACTAAGATCTTGTGAAATACATAATGTAAGATCTTATGTAATACTTTGCGTAAGGCCTGACGTAAGAATAGGGCCTTACGAGCTGCGGCGCATACAGTTCATCTATAATTAAGATAAAATTGATTAAAGATATAAAGATATACAGATATTTGCAAAGGGGCTCTGCATGTGACTGTGCAGGTGAGAAAAGCTATGAGTTTATTTAAAAAGAAGAAAAATACTGAGGATGCAGCGGCTGAAAACGGAGCAGCAGCTCAGGCTGAGCCGAAAAAGAAGAAAAATATAGCGGATTTTATCGTTGATAACTGTAAGCCTATAGCGGCCGGAGTTGTTGTCCTTGTGATAATAAGCCTGTGCATGGCGCCTTTTGTCAAGGTTAACTACGATCTTACGCAGTATCTTCCGGATTTTGCTCCGTCCAAGATTGCCATCGACAAGATGGAGGAGACCTTTGGATATCCCGGAACCGGACGTCTTATGCTTAAGGATGTCACGCTGTATGAGGCCAAGCAGTATAAGGATGAGATAGCCAAGGTTGACGGAGTAGACCAGATCATATGGTGCGATATGACCACCTCGATAACCCAGGCCTCTGACTTTATAAATCAGGATGATATAGAGGATTACTACAAGGATAACTGTGCGGTGATGGATATAACCTTCACCGAGGGCGATTCCTCCACGCTTACTCATCAGGCCATAGATGATATAGAGACGATCATCGGCGACAGGGGATATATAGTCGGAATGTCTCCGACCAATAAATTCACCGAGGAAAATGTCGAAAAAGAGATGAATATGATACTTACGATAGCTGTCGTAATGATATTCATTATTCTGCTCCTTACAACTACCTCGTATTTTGAGCCGGTGCTGTTCCTTACTGTTATAGGTGCAGCGATATTTATCAATAAGGGAACAAACCTGGCGCTCGGAACCATTTCCTATATTACCAATAATATCTCGGCGGTAATACAGCTGGCCACCTCGATGGACTACTCGATATTCCTGCTGAGCGCATATGAGCGTGAACGTGAGAACGGACTGCCGAAGGTGCCGGCGCTTAAGGCCGGTTTGATGACCACCATCAGAACCGTGCTGTCGAGCTCACTTACCACCTTCTTCGGCTTCCTTGTGCTTGTGCTCATGAAGTTCAAGATGGGCTTCGACCTCGGCATAGTCATGTCAAAGAGTATTATATGCTCGCTGCTCATGGTTATCTTCTTCATGCCGGCGCTGCTGCTGATGTGGTCCGACCTCATTGACAGGACTAGACATAAGCCGCTGCTTCCGAAGTTCAATATATTTGCAAAGGTTGTCAATAAGGTCAGCCCGATAGTTCTTATCGGTGTTATAGTACTGGCTGTTCCGATGTACTTTGCACAGAGCATGAACAACTTCATGTACGGCCCGGATGCTACCGGTACAGGTGAGAAGACTGCAATATACCATGAGACGCAGGAAATCAATGACAAGTTCGGCCGATCCAATATGCTCGTAGCCATTTTCCCAAATGAGGGAAATGTCAAGGAGAAGCAGCTTACCGACGAGCTTGAGGATAAGCCTTATGTTAAGAAGGTCATGGGCATGACTGCATATCTGCCGGACGGCGCTTATGAGGACATGCTTCCGTCGAGCATAACAGAGATGTTCCACAAGGACGGCTATACAAGACTGCTTATCTATCTTAAGACCAAGCCGGAGAGCAAGGCGGCGTACCAGTATTACGATGAGGTGCAGCAGATCATACAGAGTTATTACGGAGCTGACAATACCTATATAGCCGGCAATACTCCGACCACAGAGGATATGGAGGACATACTCAAGGTCGACTACACCATGGTTAACAACCTGGCTATGATAAGCATTTTCATAGTTGTAGCTATAGCCTTTAAGTCCATAATCATCCCTATCGGAGCAATGATACCTATCATGGCGGCTATTTACCTCAACATGAGCTTCCCGTATCTTACAGGCTCTGAGCTTATATTTATTGCATACGCGGTAGTATCCTGCATACAGCTTGGCTCGACAATCGATTATGCGATACTTACCATTGAGAACTACAGGCTTATCCGTAAGACTGAGCCTGATAAAAATAAGGCGGCTGAGCAGATGATTGCGATGAGCTTTCCTTCCATGCTGACCTCGGGCGGCATACTTATAGTCTGTGGATACATTGTTTACTTCGTATCCACCAGCCCGGCGGTCTGCGAGGTCGGACATCTGGTAGGCCGAGGCGCGGTATTTTCAGTAATATTTGTTACAACGCTTATGCCGACCATACTTAAGATCATAGACCGTTATGTCTGCACGGATCTTAAGGACCGCCGCAGCCAGCGCAAGGCCAAGGTCAAGGAGCTTGCGGCAAAGCGCAGAGGCGGTTCAGAGGCTGCCGGAGCAGCTGCTGAGGATGAGACTGAAGAAGCGGCTATGGCTGAAACTGATAAGGCCGGTATACCGGATGCGGCCGGTGCCGCTGCTGAAGAAAGCAAAGCCGCGGATAATGCAGCCGTACAGAGCGATGTCAATGACAGCAGCTCTGCAGCGCCGGACAGCAAGGAAGAACAGGGCAGTTTAAATGCTTCAGATACATCAGACGGAGCGGAGGACTACAAGGCATGAAGAAACGTATTATGAAAAAGGCAGCTGTAAGATGCACGGCTTCAATGCTTGCAGCAGGCATGATAGTCGGCAATGTGCTTGAGCTTAATGCATATGCGGCAAATGCTGCAGCTGCCGATGTAGAGGAGAAGCTCTACATCAATATGGATTACAACGGCAATATTAATAAGGCAAATGTTGTCAAGGGCGTGCAGTTTACCGTAGATGACAGCTACACGGATCACGGCAATTATACCGACATTACCAACATGTCGGATGATCAGCAGCCGGTTGTAAATGGGGATTCGGTAACCTGGACAAGACCGGCCAATAATACAAGGTTTTATTTCCAGGGCGGACTTGATCCGAGCACGGTTAAGATGCCGTGGGACTTTACCGTAACCTACAAGGTCAACGGTGTTGTGACCGCCCCGGAAAAGGTTGCAGGTGCATCAGGCACAGTTGAGATAGATATCGATGCAGTGCCTAATGACAATGTTTCCGACTACATGAAGAACAACCTTGTGCTGCTTGTGCTTATTCCCATGGATGCAGCCAATGTATATTCGACGGATGCCCCGGAATCAATGTCTGCAAGCTTCGGAAACTACAGCGGAGTAGGCTTTGAGGCCCTTCCGGGTCAGGAGAAGCATTTTGAGGCACGCTTCGGCACCGACAGCTTCGAGTCCATGGGCGTAATGATGATAATGACGCCTGTGACTGCCGGAGATCTCTCCAAGGTAAAGGATCTTAAGGAGCTTGAGGATAAGTTCCGTGACAATACCAATGCAGTTATGGACAGCGTGGATGCCGTGCTTGACAATGTCAGCGACATGTCCTCACAGCTTGCCAAGACCAATCAGATGCTTGATCAGCTGGCAAACGGCAAGGCTAAGATAGATCAGAATAAGACGATCATCTTTGACGGCGTTGACCTTACCCTGCAGGATGTGAGAGATCTTACCTCTCTGCTTGATCCTCTGGACAGCTCACTTAAGACTACTCAGTGGATGGTCTATGATATCAATCAGAACCTGAATGATACCAATGCGCATCTTGCAAGCACAAGTGCCGTTATGAGCACTCTCAGCAAGAAGCTCCGTGCACTCTCAGGTGAGATGGAGACCACCAATACCTTTGACATAAGCAGCATTACCGGTGATCTTACCTCGACCAAGGCTAATCTTAATGCTCTTAAGAAGAACCTTGTCAAGAGCGGTACCGCTGTAAGCAACATAAAGACTATCACAGGCTCTGACGAGTTTAAGAATGCTTCTGATAATGCAGTAACCGAGAGTGCAATTGTTGATACCAATATTGACGGCTCATATCTGCCGCAGCCTGTTATTGCTTATCTTAACAGCGTGATTAAGCAGATGGGCTCCTCAGCGGTAACCGAGGACAGCCTTAAGGCACTGATACCGCAGATAGCTCAGCTTCTGGAGATCTATGATATACTGACTGATCCTTCAGACACCGGAGTTGTAACGTATGCGGCTACAACCTCGGATCTTAAGACCATGGCTGCAGCACTTTCCTCACAGGATATGACTCAGATCGTCACCGCAATGACAGCATATGTGCAGAAATATTCTGTGTCGGCTGAGGATATGGCAGCAATGCAGACAGGACTTTTATCGCTTGCCGGAGGTACAAGTGAGGATGCAACCGACCTTGCCCAGCAGTTTGTTGATCATATGATCTCGATGCTTGATCTCAAAAAGAGTGCTGAAAGCATTGAAAGCATCAGTGCAAATGGTGCGACGACCAATCTTAAGCAGAGCATTGATGACCTCTCCGAGTATGGCTCTGATGCCCTTGCCAATGCTATAAC
>CAVALT010000134.1:0-5020 GCA_963589455.1 Clostridiales bacterium | reverse complement strand
CTGAAGATGGCAGTGAAGATACACAGTTTATTGTTGATGCAAAGAATAACTATGTTATTCCTGGTCTGATAGATGAACATGTGCATCTTAATTATATGAACAGCAATATAGGAGCCAATGCAGATCTTCTTTGCATCCCAATGGGTGTTACAACCGCAGTAGACGGAGGAACAAGCGGTTGGACAAATGTTGAGGGCTTTATAAATACCAATATAGTAAGATATACGCCAAATGTTAAAGTATATCTGCATGTATCACCATATGGGGTTCACAGCGGAGTTATTCATGAGGAAAATCACGACCCTGCAGACTTTAATGTAGAACAAATTATAAATAAGTATGTAAAGTACAGAGATACAATTGTCGGTCTCAAGGTAAGAGAGTGTACAAAAACTCTTGGTACATACGGCATAGCTCCGTTGAAAAAGACTGTAGAGATTGCAAATATGGTTGAGAAGGCAACCGGTAAGAAGTGTACGATTGATGTGCATTATGATGATCTTCCTGATAATGTAAGCTGCAGTGATATACTTGATACATTGCGTCCGGGTGATGTCATATCACATATTATGCAGGTTCATAAGGAGACGATGTTCAATCCAGATGGAACAGTCAGAGATATATTAAAGGAAGCACAGAAGCGTGGAATTGTAATTGATGATTGCCACGGAAGGGTACACTGGTCCTTTGAACACTTAAGATCGGCATTTGCAGAAGGCTTTTATCCTGATATTATCAGCTCAGATGTTGTTAGAATCAGTATGTTTGTACGTCCAGGATTCAGCCTCGTTCATGCAATGAATGCAAATCTTGCAGCAGGAATGGATGAGCTCAGAATATTAAAGGCGGTAACGAAGACTCCGGCTGAAGTGCTCAGAATAACAGATGAAGCAGGAACCATGGATATAGGAAAGCCGGCAGATATCTGTATTATGGGAGTACAGGAGACCGATGAGATGATGAATGATTTCTGGGGCGGAACGTGTCATGCTGACAGGCTCTTTGTACCGCTGATGACATTTAAAGACGGGGTTCCGGTATTCAGGCAGACATTTTTCTAAGGAAATAATGATCTGAGGAAACGCCGATTAAAGCGTTCTCTCATCGGATTTTCCTTGCAAAATAGCAATTTCCACTGCAAATCTGTGTGTTCTACCGGAGGTGCTGAGGAAAATGGGAATTTAATCAGAATTTTCTTAGCAGCAGTTCCTTAAATCGCAATGATGTAAGGGTCAAAAGCTTATGCAGTTGATGTCATAACAATTTGAATTAAAAACAACCCGGCCATATGCTGGTGCTTTACGTTATGAATGAAGCACCATGCTGCAATAAGGCCGGGTTTTAAAGTTTGATGAAATCACTTGATGCGAGATGGAGATTATCCGATGAAATGCACAATCAAGTATGTAAAGGCAGCATATAAAGCAATTATAGCTCAGTGAAAACGGGATAAAACTCTTGTTATTTGTTAATACAGGGCATGGAATTAGACAAATACATTCATATGTTAAAGTAATAAAATGAAAATTGCAGGAGCACTCAGTGCGTAGCAATCTGGTATAAGCTGGGAGCAAATACTTTTGAACCCAGCATCATAAAATGATGTCAGCGGTAAAAGCTATTGTTCATGAGTGCTGTCGGCTTGCTGTGGACTTCGGGCTTTTGCCGACAGACTTCAAAAGCTTTCATAGAATTGCAGCATGGAAACTACACTGAATATAGGATATAATAAGGAGCGCTTTATGGAGTTACTTAGCAGATCAGATCTTACTGAAAACAGATTACCTGGAAGAAGCATAACTAATACTGTCGGGAAGGGCATGGCGTATCCTGTACAAAGTGAGAAAATGACTATATGCTTTGCACATTATTCTGCGGAAAACGGGATAATGGAGCCACACAATCATGCAGAGGAAACTGTCGTTGTGCTGTCAGGAGAGAAGTGCTTTGTCAAATATGGCAAATCCAAGGATGAGCTTACAGAAAAACGTGAGCTTAAAGCCGGAGATACTATGCATTTTCCGAAGCTTGAATGGCATGTTTTCGGTTATGAGGAAGGCGGATTTCTTGATGCACTGTGCATATACGGGCAGGTGGATAATATCAGGCCTGAGGACATAGTTAAGTAAAGTTCAGAGCATGATATCACAAGATCATACGCAGCGAAAGGAATAAATAATGATATTTGAAGAACAGTCAGAGATTCGAAGGATCCTTGCTGATACGAAGCTTCCGAGATTTGCCATGGTAAGGCAGGTATTTCCGGATGATGAGATAAAGGATGTGCCGGCATATCTCAATGCCAAGCTTAATGATCCTGAGCTTAAGAGCAGGATAAAGCCGGGTATGAAGGTTGTACTCACAGGCTCAAGCCGTGAGATAGACAATATGCCGGTTATACTCAGAGAAACGGCCCGCTTTGTCAAGGCTCAGGGAGCACAGCCCTACATCATACCGGCCATGGGCAGCCACGGCGGAGCAACGGATGAGGGACAGAGAGAGCTGCTTGAGGGCTACGGAATAACCGAGGAGTTCTGCGAGTGCCCGATCTACTCGAGCATGGAAACTGTCAGAGTCGGATATGTCGGAGAGGACGAGGTCCGCATGGATAAGTTTGCTCATGATGCAGATGCCATTATACTTGTCGGACGCATCAAGGGTCATACTGCATTTCGTGGAGTCTATGAGAGCGGCATGGCCAAGATGATGGCCATCGGACTCGGCAAGCGAGAGGGGGCTGACAGCCTTCACAAATACGGCTTCGGCAAGATGGGCGAGCGTATACCGCCCTTTGCAAAGGTCGTATATGAGCATTGCAATATTATCTTCGGAGTTGCTCCTATTGAAAATGAGCATGACAAAACCTGCCGCATTGAAGTGATTAAGGCTGAGGATATCTTTGAGAAGGAGCCTGATCTGCTGCTTTATGCAAAGTCACGCATGCCGCGTATTATACTGCCGGAGACTGATATCATGGTTGTGCGTGAGATAGGCAAGAATTTCTCAGGCTCAGGCATGGATCCTAATGTAACAGGAACCTTTGCAACTCCGTTTGCAAGCGGAGGAATAAAAAAGCAGAGGACGGTTGTGCTGGATATAAGCGATGAGAGCCACGGCAATTATCTTGGTCTTGGAAATGCTGACACAACCTCACTTCGTGCCTTTAACAAGATACGTACTAACGGATGCTATGCTAATATGCTCACCAGTACAGTCGTGTCTGTAGGAAGGATACCGATGGTGCTTGAGGATGATGAGCTCGCCATCAAAACTGCGATAAAGATCATGAACACAGGCGATCGTTCCAATCCTCGAATTGTTTATATCAAAAATACGCTTAGTCTTGAGCATATACTTGTATCCGAGGCACATCTTGAAGAGGTAAAAACTCATGCAGATATGGAGATACTTGAGGAGCCAAGAGAGCTGCACTTTGACGAACACGGCAACCTGTTGGATTTCGCATGATATGATATCTGGGTCAAAAGCTTCAAAATCCGAAGCAGGCTTTTTCTCTCCGCCAAATGAGTATGTTTATCACCTTATAAGTTGCTTAATCTATATAATTTTCCAAGATTAAGCAGTTTATAACGTCATTTCTGGCGGCTTTCAATGAAAAACAGCGTTATAATCTGCTTAAAGTCCTTTAAAAAGTGAGATTAAGTGAATTATAACGCTGTTAAGGAAATGCTGATTAAATCAGCATTTCCCTAACAGCCTCCGGCGGAACGCACGGATTTGCAAGGAAATTCGCTGCTTTGCAGCACAAATCCGGCGTGGGAAACGCTTTAATCAGCGTTTCCTTAATTTTATTGCATCTGCCGTACAAATTCTCTGAATCTCGGCAATGCAAAGTCCAGTTCTCCGTAATTGGTGGAAGCAAGGATTCCTTTCTTTAACAGTCGTCCGCGATATACACTGAAGAGCCCGGAGGACATATTCAGGCCTTCTCTGATAGCTGCAACGCTGCAGCTCGGAGCATTAACCATTCCGATCAGAACTTCCTTATCCTTTGCAGATATCTCCATCCAAAGCTTGTTGTATACATATTCCTCCAGATACTGCTGGTACTCATTTAAAACCAAAGTCCAGTGCATGCTGTTTTTCCAGCATAAATAACCGAGAACCTGAAATGCAAATGAATATCCCTTGGTTTCCTTTGCCATCTGCAGAGCATCCTCGTCAGTCAGATTAAATATCTCTTTATAGCGATTAGCAATCATTCCAATATTAAGCGGCTGCAGTTCGATTTTAGGTGCACGATACAGAAATGTCAGCGTTTCCTCATTCTGAAGCTCATATATCTTCTCATACAGACCACACAGCACCATATATACCGGAAGCTCCTGACGCATGTAAATCTGAAAGACACTTGAAAATTCCTTCATTGTCTTATTGCATATTGCTTCGTCTATCGTTATCAGTATTTTCTTATGCTGCTCCTTCGCTGACTGCAGCATGCGCCGGTTTGCAACATTCAGGTCTGTAATAGAGTCAACGCCATCTATCGCAACTCCAATACCCAGAAAAGACAGATTAAGCTTTGCACGCCTGAAGATCTCGGTCATACCCTGATAGTTGTACAGCTCAGCTGCAAATGATGAGAGTAAATCACGTTCTGGTGTAAGATCAACAACAATCCAGTTTGGATCAGCGGCAAAATGTTTACCAATTTCAGTAAGCAGTACTGTTTTCCCAGATCCGCGCACACCGGTAATCATATATATCTGATTTGTAGGATGCTCGCCCTGAAATCCGCTTATGATCTCATTCTTTTGCACAGTTCTGTCTATTCTGCTGATAGGCTCTTTTCCAAATGTCAAGGTAAACGGATTGTCCATACATCTCTCCTTGCTTATATAATTTTATATAACTCTATATAACTTCATCGGCGTTATATAACTTTATATAACTTTTTCATGATTATATAACTCTATATAACTTAGGTCAAGGAAATGCGAAATCCGTAAAAAATCATACAAAGCTGTTAATCAATTTCGGATTTTGGGTTATATTACTT
>CAVALT010000133.1:0-5050 GCA_963589455.1 Clostridiales bacterium | reverse complement strand
TGAGATTGAGGAGATCGATCAGCTCCTCCACCTCCTCATGAGTTGAGACTCCGGGCTTATTCTTAAGTCCGCAGGTGATATTATTTCTGACATTAAGATTGGGGAAAAGCGCATAGTCCTGAAAAACTATGTTAAAGCCGCGCCTCTCCATTGCTGTATGAGTTATGTCCTCTCCGTTATAGCTGATGCTTCCTCCATCCGCCTCAGTTATACCCAGGATAAGATTAAGCAGAGTGGTTTTTCCGCATCCGGATGGTCCCAATATCGATACTATCTCTCCGTCATTAACCTGTATCGAGATGTCCTTAAGCACATCGATTCCGTCAAATGTCTTTCTTATATGATTAAGCTCAAGCATGTCCAAAGCTCCTCTCTAAAGTGTATGTACACTATAGCAGTAAGCATTATCCTGCTTCTATCATACTGAGGTTAAACCCTTGTCAAATGCGGGTAAAAACTGCAGGGACGGCTTAGGGAAGCTAAGACTGTTCCTTAGGGAAATGCTGATTAAATCAGAACTTCCTTAGATGCCTCCGGCATGCGAAGTGCTTTAATCAGCGTTTCCCTAAGTTTGAAATTATCCTTGTAATTTGTATACGCAAAAAGGAGTGTGATGCTTAACCACACTCCTCATATATTTGTTAAGTAAATGCTGTTTAAATCAGCGTTTACTTAAATAAAGACAACTGTTTAGCACTGATTCGCGCATCGCATAGCAATACGCGATGCGGCGGTTTATTGGCGCTCTGTGCCTTGATATATAACCCCGTTACAGCTCATCATTCAGCCTTACGGCATTGCTTTCAGCAAGACAGCGCTTCAGGGCAGTGACCATCTTTTCTTCAACCAGCGGCTTTGCCAGATGCCAGTTCATGCCTGCAAGACGGCTTCCGATGATGTCCTCTGTAAATGCATTTGCAGACATAGCTATTATAGGTATGCGCCTTGCATCGCCTCTCTTCATGGCTCGGATTGTCCTTGCAGTCTCATAGCCGTCAAGCCTCGGCATCATTATATCGAGATACACAGCTCCAAAATAGCCCGGTGCAGAATTCTCAATTATCTCCACAGCCTCCTGACCGTCTGATGCACAGGTGACCTCCATGCCGGCATGCTCCAGCATAGCCTGAGCTATCTCACGATTAAGCTCATTGTCATCAGCAATCAGTACTCTCAGACCCTCGACAGTGATATTATCGATATCTGCATTTATATCGATTGAGTCCTTCCTGCCTATCGCAAACGGCAACTTTATCACGGCTGTGGTTCCGACTCCCGGTGCGCTCTTGAGCTCTATGGTTCCGCCCATAATATCCACAAGCTGCTTGGTTATGGCGAGTCCCAGGCCGCTTCCTGCGTATGCGGAGCGGCTTGATTCATGCTCCTGACTGAACATTTCAAAGGCATGCTCCACAAATTCACTGCTCATGCCCACGCCGTGATCCTTGCAATAGAAGGTTACCAGCACATGCTCCTCATCAATGCCTTCCTCCGCCATTGTGACATTAATCGTACTTCCTGCCTCGCTGAACTTAATTGCATTATCTGCTATCTGGCTTAAGATTCTCTCGAGATAGAGCGGATTGCCGTACAGATATTTATGTCTGATGCTGTCCTTATTCCACTCAATATCATAGGAAATGCCTTTTTGCTCAGCCTTGGCTGCATAATCCTGGTTAAGCCTGAGCAGCAGGGTTACAAGGTCAAAATCAATATCCTTCTTCTGAAACTCTCCGCTTTGCAGCTTGCTCATGTCCAGTACATTATTAAAAAATGTCACAAGATACTTAAGCGACTCTGTGGTTTTCTTCCTTATCTCCTCAAGCCTTTTCGGATCGTCAGAATATATGTCTGCCATGTTGAGCATGCCTATAATCCCGTTCAGCGGAGTGCGTATGTCATGGCTCATATTAGCCAATAGACGGGTCTTCATCTCATTTTCCCGCTTAGCCATATCCGCTGCAAAGCATAGATCAAGCTCTCTTCTCTTGGTGTCCGTAGTGCTTCGCACGGTACACAGCACATGCGTCACATTGCCGTCCTCGTCCTTCTTTTTGACAATAAAACGAAGCCTCTGCCAGGTTCCGTCACACATCTTATATTCTGTAGTGACATAATCCTCATTTTTTAAGCGCTCAGGCAGGGTCGTAATATCCAAAAAAGGCTTAACCAGTGCTCGGTATTCAGGTGCAATCTTTGTATCACAGAACAGATTCAGCTTCTCTGATGCGCAGCCGTTATAGCCTGTAAGCTTATGAGTCTCGGCATCGTTGGAGATCTCCTCAAAGAAATCCTTTTGAAGGTCTATACGATATATTGAACGATAGTTCTTGCTTATAGATGATATGATCTCATTTCTGAGATTTGCATCATCGAGGGCCTGCTTAAGCTGTTTCTGAATAAGCCTCTCATCTTCAAGAGCCTTCTCAAGCTCCTCATTCTTCTTGATTC
Source organism: Clostridiales bacterium (assembly GCA_963589455.1). Lineage (GTDB taxonomy): Bacteria > Bacillota > Clostridia > Lachnospirales > Lachnospiraceae > Avilachnospira. The sequence continues at coordinate 2,599 of CAVALT010000133.1, read as the reverse complement.
TCTCAAAGACGCTTTTACTGATATCGCGCACGATACACAGACAGCAGCCTTCAAAGGCTGTCGGAATGGCTTCTACATGGAGATAAACTCCAACCGAATCCGATATATCATCAAGCTCCTGATATTTATGGTTATAGGCAGCCTCATAATAATAAGACACCCACTTATGATCACCCTCCGGAAACAGCTCATAAAAGCGCTTTCCTATAACCTCATCCGGTGTTGAAAAGCCCTCCAGCTCAGCCAGTGCCTGATTGCAGTACTCAAAGGTCCAGTCCACAGGCCTGCCGTCATCGTCTAAATCCACATGAATAAGGCACACTCCGTGAGGGCTGTAATCACAAAGCCATATTTTATTGTCTATATCGCTGAACTTCATTGCTTATTATGTTCCTATCATGCTTATGTTAAGGAAATGCTGATTTAATCAGCATTTCCTTAATCGCCTCCGGCGGATCGCACGGATTTACTTTGGGATTAGCTGCTTCGCAGCGTAAATCCGGCGTGGGAAACGCTTTAATCAGCGTTTCCTTAATTATGCCGCGGATGTTTTTTTCAGTTTAATGGCACTGCTATGATATTGCAAGATTAATTATAAGGAAATGCTGTATACGACACCTGGCTGTTTAGCTGCAGGGCTTGGTGGCGTATTCGCGGCTTTCACCTGTGGGAAACCTATGAAATAATGCCAATGTAAAATGGGCTGCCGCTTAATGCGACAGCCCACCTTATAAGAATTAACCGTATAAAGATTATCTCTTCTGGAACTCCGGATCTGCGAACTCAGGTCTCTGATACTCCTTCTTAACAACAAGAGTACCTGTTCCATATGCGCAAAGTACCGGCTCAGGAAGTACGTTAGCTGCAGAATCTGCAAGGCCCTGATCCTCCTGACGAGCAAGCTCGATAACCTTGTGTGCCTCGAAGTGGCAGGTGAAGGAAGTGTTGCCAACCTTCTCAATATATCCTGAGTACTCCATGAAGTCTCCTGAATAAACAGGTGCTGTATAACGAACCTCAGAATATCCAAGGAAAAGTGACTCATCACCGAAAAGGCGGATAGCAAGCTCTGTTCCAACATCTCCCCATGCAGTAACGATATGAGCGCCCTCTACAAGCTCTCCAGCATAGTGAGCATCGCCAGCTGACATACGAGTTCTAAGAACCACCTTTGTACCAATCATTGTTTTGTCCTCCTAATTGAACATTTAAACCATTTATCCTGCCTTTGGTTCAGCAGTTTAAATTTCCTTTTGACAAGCTCAATATATCACCCTTTGCGTATAAGGTCAACAGTATCTGTTCTTGTTATTTTTCACCAATTTTACAGGTGCTTTTTGGTTATTTTTTGTGCAAAATAAACTTGTTTTATAGTCTTTATCAATTATATTAATATTGCGTATAATTGATAAATAATTTTTATGTTAATTTTGTGTTTTATTAAAGTATCGAATTAATCACGTAAGCTTTTTGAACACATAAGGCATGCCGGCAAAGATAAATAAATACGTTACAGAGAGGCGCAAAGCCTTGGCAGCTGCTGTTCCGATTACAGGAGGAGCGATATTTATGATAAACCAGAGCCACAATGCAATCAATGCAAGGCCCGGCAGTGCAATCAGAACTCCCTTTCGCTTATCAGACGGATTAACAAAGCCGATATAGCGTTTTTCCAGATACCAGCCGACTATTGCACCCAGAAGGCCTCCGATGCCGTTGTAGCAATCCGGCTTCATTTTCTCTGGATCTACCAGCAGTACACCATTTACATAATCCATTGGATACGGCTTCAGCGTAACATAGAGTACAGAAAGAACCACAACTGCAAGACCGATGATCAGAATGCGTGCAGCCTGTCTTGCATCTCCGGTCTGCATCCTGCGGTAGATCGGTACACTGACAGCCAGCACTATGAGTGAGGCAATAAGACCCACCAACACATCCTGCGGTGTATGCACGCCGAGATAATTACGGGAAAACATAGTCAGCAGCAAAAGAATTACAAATATCACCGATAACACACGGCTTTTCTTATTCTTCCAGCAGCAGACCGCACCGCATCCATAATAAGGTACAGCTGTCATTGTATGTCCGCTGGGAAATGAGTAGCCTGTGGCAGTTGACATAGAATTACCCGCCGGAATAATACGTGCATCCCTGATCCATGGCCGATAGACGCAGGCGGTCAGCTTAATAATACCGTTAAGCCAATAGGATGTGACAAAGTTAAGCATAATCCATCCGCCGATCCTTTTGCTGAACACCCAGTAAATCAAGGCTGTTGTCATCAGCGGAACCATTCCTTTTATAAACTCCGACAATGCCCACAATGCCGGAGTGAACACCTCATTCGTTGCCTCACGGAAATGCTGCAGCAGCAGTAAATATTGTATATCCATCGTTCATTATCCTTTCTGCACGTCTTCTCGGCGGCTTTGTTTCTTAGCCTGCCCTGGCTTTTTTTTTATTAGTATCTGTTTAGCACCTTCCGTATTTCAGCATGAATTGACTGCTTGCAGGCAAATTCATGCTGAAATACGGAATGCGGCCAAGGCCCGAAGGGCCTCTGGCCAGCCATATCGAGGATTTGCGCAGCAAA
>CAVALT010000132.1:0-5050 GCA_963589455.1 Clostridiales bacterium | reverse complement strand
CCATAAGGTAGGATCCGTCAGCAATGGTACATACGTTCTGTCCCATAAGCATCATCTCGATAAGATCTGCCTTTGCACCAAGCTGGCTTGAAGGATAAACCTCCATCTTTACAGCTCCGTTTGTTTTCTCTGCAATAAGCTCTGCCCACTTATCACATCCATCATCAATCGGATCTCCGTCAACCTGCTCATGGCAAAGCTTGATTGTGTACTGAGCATCTCCTGTTGATGCTGCAGCACTTGCCTCGCTCTTCGCTGCCTCAGTCTCTCCGCTTGCTGCAGCTGTTGTCGTTGCTGTGCTTGAGCTGCCGCAGGCTGCAAGTGACATGGCCATTGCCGCTGCTGTTGCAATTGCAATTATCTTTTTCATTTGTCCTCCTTAAAATACCCCAATGTTTTTTTACAGATCCCCAATTAACTTAATCTGAAGCTCTGTCGGTTCTTAAGTTACGCAATTAATTTTAGCAACAGCATGTTTTTATCTCAATGCAATAGCCTTGTTAAAGAGTTCACAATTTATACAATCAGTTACCCCCCCCGTATTATTTTGAAACACCGGTATTTGAATGTTCTGTGCATAATGTATATCCTGGGTATATTATTAAAATGTATTCCTGCACATTCTATGTGCTTAGCTCTGCTTTCTGCAGCACACTGCATTATTTTTGTACGAATGTACAGCAGAATCGAAGTATTATTTGTTCTATCAGAATATTGCAGAACAATTGCCTGCTCATTCTCTTCAAAAACAAAAACAGCCCTTCAACAGCATTAGTGCTGCGGAATGAGCTGTGGTTGTTTATTGTTTCATATTGGGATTTGTTTAGCAAATTCGAGATTGGTGCTAAACAGTTACTTATTTTGCTGCTGACCATCGGCTGTCCAGCGTTTCCTTAACTCTCTGCTCTGCCTTCCCGTTCCCTCTGTATCTCCTCCATGCTCATATCATGTCGGAACCATTCAATAAGGCAGTCTGTTATGCTTGTGGTATTCGGGCGCGGCGGGAGCTCCTCTCTCGACACCCATTTAAGCTCTGAGAGCTCGTCTGTCTCACGCTTTAACGGCAGTGTGCTGTCTGCCTCTGCATAGAAGCCGGCTATGCTTGTTTCTGAAAATGGCCACGGCTGGCTTGCTGCATAGCGTATATTTCTTACCTCGAGTCCGGTCTCCTCCCGCACCTCGCGTCTCAGCGTATCCTCATAGCTCTCACCAACCTCCACATAGCCTGCGAGCAGCACATAATTATTATTGCGCGTATTAAAATGCGACCTATTGTATTTTGCAACAAGAAGCTTATCCTTGTCTCTTACCGCCACTATAATTATCGGATTGATCCTTGGAAATACCACACTGCCGCATTTTATGCACTGCATTGCTCGCTGAGTCTCACTGTGCATAAGTCTCGCTCCGCAGCGTCCGCAGAATCGGTTGCTGCTGTACCAATCCATGATATGGTATCCGACAGCTGCGGCAAATGCTGTATACATAGGCTGCTTTCCTCTCACCGTAAGTATATGCTCATAATGATAGCCGTCTGTCTCCTGAAGCTCCTCCTCACAGCCAAAATACATCTCTCCGTCTATCTCAAAGAGATATCTGAGCCTGGTCCTGTCTATGTCCCAGAGTCCTTCAGCCTCCTGGACCTCCGGCAGCACAGCCTTGTCCTCCGTGCATGTGCACAGCACCCGCTGCCCTCTGCAGACTATAAGCCTTGAGTAATTCTCCGGTGCCTCGCATTTATATGTATTATTGTAGCTGTGCGGGCAGATATCCTGTATCATGCTGCAGTCCTTCCTCCTTATAAATAAGCGGCATCAAATTAAAATGCCTTTTATCCTGAACAATACCGGTGCAGGAAATGCTGATTAAATCATTTCCATAATAAACCGGTTTTGTACTGTGAAGCAGCAAATCCCATGCAATCCGCCGGAGGCAACTAAGGAAATTCTGATTAAATTAGCGTTTCCTTTAGTTACTGTATACTCTGTACTTCCGCGATTCTTCGATCCCGGCTTCAATAATTCTGCTGCAGGCAGGATCCCGGTCAGCTGCGATGTGCCTCCCCGACAGCCTCTGCAATCGTCTGTACAAGCATTTCTCTGCTTATAGGCTTTGACACATGTGCGTTCATTCCTGCACCTCTTGCCTTTACCTTATCCTCTGTAAATGCATTTGCCGTCATTGCTATGACAGGCACGGTTCGTGCATCAGCCCTGTCCAGCTCTCTGATGTGCCTTGTACATTCATATCCATCCATCACAGGCATCATTATATCCATGAGGATGGCATCAAACTCTCCCGGTTCTGATGCTGTAAATATGCGCAGTGCCTCAGCTCCGTCGCGGGCCTTTACAGCTTCTGCTCCCTCATCCAGGATTATAAATTCAGCTATTTCCATGTTGAGCTCATTATCCTCTGCCAGCAGGAGCTTAAGTCCTCTGATTGATGCCTTTGCAGCCGCCTCTGTATTTCTTTTCTCTTCTCCCGATGCGTCTACCATAAACGGAAGCGTTATAACAAAGGTTGTGCCGACCCCTGCAGTGCTCTCGAATTCAAGGCTTCCGCCAAGCTTCTCCGCAAGGCTTTTTGCTATGGGCATGCCAAGTCCCGTTCCGCCGTAGTTGGTTCTGCTGCCGCCATTTTCCTGGGTAAAGGGCTCAAATATATGCTTCTGAAACTCCGGCGTCATGCCTATGCCGGTATCCCGACAGGTGAACTGGAGCAGCACTCTGCCTTCATCATCCGTGCCAAGCTCCCTTGCTGTAAGGTGTATTTCTCCTCCGTCCTTATTGTATTTGACGGCATTTGTCATGATGTTCATGATCAGGCGCTTTACATGACGCTGACTGCCGATCAGTCTCCAGTGCTTCACACCGGTGCTGTCGCTGCTGACCTTGATATTTCTCTCAACAGCCTGCTTTTCTATTACGTTATATATCTCCCTTACCGTATCCTCCAGCTTAAACGGAACCTCTTCTATTACGAATTCTCCGGACTCAAGCTTTCCAAGGTCAAGTATCTCATTTACCAGCTCAAGCAGCAGATGCGAGGCATCCTTAATCTTCCTGCGGCATTCACTCTGGCGTTCGAGGTCCTCAGGATACCGGTCTGCTATCTCTACCATGCCGCAGATTGCATTGATAGGCGTACGTATATCATGGCTCATTCTCTGCAGAAAATCCGTCTTGGCCTTATTGGCCGATTCTGCACGCACTACCGCCTTCTCAAGCTCAAGTTGCTTCTCCTTAAGCTCATCCCTGGCATTTACAAGCAAACGCTCCTGATTATCCATGAATATGAGAAGTATCGAGATGGTAAGTCCTATATTTGAGGTTGGAAGTGCCGTATAAAAGAACTGACACAGGGTTCCCACAACAAGCGGGATGAAGTATACAAGAGACTCCTTCAGAATGCGGCGTTTCTTAGGATCACGCTCCGTCCGAAGTCTCAGAGAGAAATCCACGATTGCCGAGATTACAAAGCCGTTTGCAAGAACAAATACATAGAGCACATACATCGGACCGCGATGATAATTACCGAGCTCATCTATTGAGAACAGCCAGCCCGTATGCCATGAAGTGATAAGCAGTATGGCAAGTATTGTTACAGGAATCGCTATTGCAAGCTTAACCGCCGGCTTCATAATGCGCTCGGCATCATATATCAGCTCACAATAGACAAACATAAGCAGTGCTATGAACTCAGCAGCCATGGTAAATGCCGCATTCAGCAGATATGCTCCGACTCTTCCGGCTCTCGCTCCAAGTAATATACAGAGAGCATCAGTTACGGTACATACAACAGCTGCTGCCATAAGCATGACTATCCAGGTCTTAACGCTGGAAAAACCGGGAGTCTTGCTAAGACGCCTGACAAGCAGGCAGTCAAACAGCAGCATAAAGCCCACTACTGCTGCATAGCTCTCGTTATATATAAATATGTCCATCCGTATATTCCCTTGATAATCCTTCCTGATGTGTCTGTTTAGCCGCGTTACACCAGTCCCATGCTCCTCAGCACATATATCCAGGCTGTAAGCGTAAAGGCACTGAGCAAAGTGGTAAGCATAACCGTGCTTGAGGTCAGTGTGCCCTCATGTCCCATATTCTTTGCCATAATATAGCAGCTTACCGTAGTCGGTGTTCCGAGCATGGCCAGTATCGACACGAGCTTATCATGCGTAAACCCAAGCCTAACCGCAAGCGGCAGGAATACAGCACACCATATGACAAGCTTGCAGGATGAGGCAATCAGTGCAGGCTTCAGCCTGCCGAAGGCCGCCCTGATATCAAAGCTTGCTCCTACCACCATCAGTCCGAGCGGAGTGCTTACATTGGCAATATATTTAACCGTCTTCATTATCATAACCGGACGCGGAAGCCTGCACACGCTCCATATTATGCCGACAGCGATGCCGAGAATAATCGGATTGGTCAATATACCCTTAACCGTTTTGAGTGCAAGCTCCTTCGTCATTCTGCCTCCGCCCGGCTTGAATACAGACAGAATTATAACCGCCATGACATTATATAAGGGTACTGTAGCGGCTATCATAAGCGGAGCCATACCGGCATTGCCGTAGAGATTTTCAATAAATGCCACGCCCATTATTGCGGCGCTGGATCTGTATGAGGCCTGAGCAAACTCACCGGTTATGCTCTTATCTCCCATTATATGCGACAGTGCTATAGAAATGCAGACGCAGATAAACGTAACAGTAAAGCAGAATACAACAAACCTTGTATCCCATACTGCAAAAAAATCCTCTCCGGCAAGATCAGAGAAAAGTGCTGCCGGCAGTGCTGCCTTGAAAACAAAGGTATTCATGCCAGTCAGGAAGCTCTCGTTAAAGAAGCCGAGCTTTTTGAATACAAGTCCCAGCACCATGGTCAGGAACAGCGGTATAGTTGCATTTAATGAGAATATAAGATTTTCCATGTTTTAGTGCTTTCCGCTCTTATTGCAGAAATCGGCAACTGCCGTAAAGAGTACATCAGTGTTGGAATTGATCGCAGGTTCAACCGAATCCTGTATAACTCCGATGATAAAA
>CAVALT010000131.1:0-5054 GCA_963589455.1 Clostridiales bacterium | reverse complement strand
TAAAGCATAATGCTCATGAAAAAACCAAAAACGGGCAGCAGACAAGAAACCACAGAGAAATACCAGGCCGGGAAGGCGAGAAATTCGACCCGGAAAAGACCAGCGGAGCAGATATTCTGGAGGATTTCCGCCGTGTTCCGACGGTCTGGTCATATCTTACGGCAGGTGAAGCGGAGGACCTGGACGGCAACGAAATACCTCCTAAGGTTACGGTATATGTAGAACAGCCGAAAACCGGTTCCTCGAGGAGCATACACTATTTAGAGATGGGACATACGATGCTCGGTATTGAGTACACCAGGTACAGTAAGATAACCGGGCGTAAAGAGCGCTATAATATTAAATACGGATTTTATCCTGCAGGGGGCATGACAACATTTTCTGCCTGTGAGATGATGCTTAGGGGTGCAGTTCTTCCCGGACAGCTTCAGGATGATGCTACACATGTCTATGATATCAGCAAGTCATATACTGCGACCAGGAACCAGATTGAAGATATAGCCAAAGCATCGGAAAGCTACACAGACCAGGGCGGCTATGGATATTATACACGCAACTGTGCTACGTTCGTGCGGGATATGTTCAGGGCAGGCCATATTCCTGAGGATACCATAAACAGTATCTTCACAGAAGAAAAGGTGCGTTTTAATTCTCTCGGCAATACCGGTCTTGTATTTGCAGATTCCTGGAATGGCTTCCTTAATACATCCGTGCAGCGTAAAATGGGAAATCTTGCAGATTCAGAAGATCGCAGCTATCAGGGCTGGGGAAACAAGAGAGTGACAAACGAGGACCTTGAACGCTACAGGAATACCAAAAATACTGCCGGCTTCGGCATAAAAAGTCTTGCACCTGCATCTGCAGGTGAGAATATGCGGCGCATGACAGATCCGGCCGGTCAGATAGGCTCTTACAGGTACGCACCGGAATCCCTGAGGAAAAACCCGGAGGATGATGCAAAGGACATACCGCCGGCAACCTTTCAGGAGCTGCTGCAGGCTGTCAGGCTTGAGAGCGGTACGCTGTTGTATCAGATTAACGACATCATGACGAAGGAACAAAAAGCTCTTGCCGGAGCGGATTTTAATATGTGGTGCTTAAATCTGCCGACATGCGGAAGCAGGCTTGCAGCATTAGATTTTACAGTCTCAAGAGCATTCAATAAGCTGACAAAGGAGGAGGCAAAAGAAGCTAAGGTCTATGAGTTTTTAACACCGGAGGAGTTAAAAAACGCTCATGCATCTGTCTCAGGTGAAATTGCTGAGATAAGCTTATATTATCAGACAGTTCTGGGCGCTGACAAGCGCTTAAACAAGGCGGTTATGAATCTACTTTCTGCATTGGAGATCAGTCTTCGAATGATAGATAAAATGTACAATCTGCGGGATAAGGCTGAAGATGTAGGAGAAATCGGTACTCTCAGGGAAGATATGCTTAAAAGATATCACAAGATTAAAGTCGGTGATATTGAAGTAGAGATGACACCAAGCCATTACGAGGCGTACCTTCAGATCTACAAGACACCGCTTGAGGCTGTGAAGGCTTATGATAGATATCAGAAGCTGAAAGATGAGCGGGATGGAGATGACAGCAAGTTAAAAGGTGTATTCAGCAACAAAAAGCTTGCCGAGTGGAGGATGCTCAGCAGGAATGAAGAGCTGGCCGATCAGTTTGACAATGCGCACAAGACTATGCTGAATAAGGACAACTTTACTCAACGTGATATCGACTACGCATTTAACCTAAGAAAAAAGGAAGCGGCAGGCAAGAGAGCGAAGAATACATCGGCGATAGACAGCACGATGTATACAAACCATGCAACTGCATCAGAGACATATATGGCTCTTTTCTTCGACAAGATCTTTGGCGGGATACAGAGCACAGCAATGAAGACCGTGGAGGAGGGCGGCGTTCCGCCTAATGCAAATACAATGATTATAGCACTCTGGCTGGATAAGTACCTTGCGGAGAAAACACGGCAAAAGATGAATGGCATGGCAATGATTATACGCGGAATAATGCAGGCATATGACGGTAAACACACGGATAAGCTCATCAAAGAGTCCTTCCATCATTTCCTGCAGCATGCCTATCTGGAAAAAGCCTTCCCGAATACTGCGTCCAATGGACAGTCGATGTTTTTCTTAGGTTCACAAATGAACAACATTTACGGGCAGATCAGCAAGAACCGTCAGACAGCATTTACAAAAACAATCGATAGTCTGGTACGTATCGTGATGATGGAAAACAAACCGGTTACACAGCTTAATGCTGATAAAAAGAAGAAAAAGAAGTAAGACAGACGGAAGGAACACGGCCTAAAAGGAGCGAACATGCCTGCGGGAGCATATCTCAAACAGGAAATTGAGAAAACAGAACAGAGAAGACGGCGGAAAAAGGATCGCTATGTCATCAGCTCTGCAGGGCCTCATCAGGAGGATGCAGGGAACGGTACCGGAGTGCTTAGGAGGCAGCCGGAGGGAAACGAAGGCAGCGGAATTCATACGGAGCTGCAGGCTTACGCACAGCGTTCCGTGTCAAATGAGGCCGCGCAAAACCTCATTCAGAGCGGAAGTATTCCGGAGGCTGCCAACGAACATCTGCGCGGACTCCGCGGAGATAATAACGGCTCCTTTGGCAGATGGCAGCATGAAGGAGCATCAGGAGCTGTCTCAGCTTCAGGCCGTGAGGAGCTTGATAAAGGAACATATACTGTCAGCGCAGGTGGTGACAGGGCGGCCTTTACGCCTGCACATTATGCCGCATATCTTCAGATCTGGGGAACTCCGCAGGAGGCAGCGGAATATTATTCCCGTTATCTTGAGCTGAGAGAAAAGGCCAAAACCGGAGAGCTTGACAGGGAAGAAAAGGATGAGCTCAAGAAGCTCCAGCAGCTGGAACAGGCAGCACTTGAATTTGATGATGCCAGGGGCTACCAGCAGGAGAAAAATGTTTACTCTCAGCAGGATATGGATTACGCCTTCGCACAGAACCGGCATAATGAGGACGGAGAGAAGAGTGAGATGTTCGGAACCTCTCATGATGCTGCCGGTGTCTACCAGGCTTTATTTCTGGATGCTGTATTTGGCGGCATGAAGGAGAGCTATCTGAAGTGCGAAGCGGACGGAGGCATTTCCGAGGAAGCAGTGCAGGCACTGCAGGCAGGACGTACGCCTGAAAGTCTGCAGGGAATGGCCGGCTGGCTGGATAAATATCTAGCAGACTGTGCCGTAGGGCATCGAAGCAGTATGGCCATGATTATCAGAGCCATCCGCAGAGCTAATCCAAAGCACAACAGATACAGCATCATGAATTATCTTGAGAATGTGCTGAAGGAGATTTATCTGCGGAAGGAATTCGTTGTGACAGATACGGATGCGAGGATGATGATGGCTGATCAGCATATGGGCTATGCTCTTGAGGCTGTCCTGCGCAATCCAGGCTCACGCTTTGCACAGATTATCAGGGTGCTCGCGGAGCGGATACTGGCGGAGACAGTTTAAACCGCCGGGCTTTAATCCGCGTTTCCTTAAATAAATCGCAGCATTTTTAAAGTAATAAGACATTTATGTATAGATTTACCGATTATTTTGATGCAGATAAGATAAATACGCCGTACAACAGCACGGAGGAGGAAGTGCAGGACTATCTGCACCTGTTTGACATGCTGCTGGAGGGATATCTGGAGTTCAAAGGCCTCGGAAGTGAGGATAAGCTGTTTTCCAGAGGCCTGGTGATTACAGAATCCGAGATGCGTAATTATTTTCAGAAGCCGCCGTATCAGCGTCAGCAGGACCTTTATAATGAGGAGCTGGCAGAGGATGCGGAGGCCGCATGGAGCTATATTGATACACGCATCAGGCATACGCGGGCTCCCTACGATCTGATGCTTCACCCAGGGGATACAGAAGAAGGAGAGCCGGTTCTGGGAGACGATGACGAAGCTGATGAGGATGCAGCTCCGAATTATCTGCTTACTGGCAGTGATGACAGTGAGGGCTGGCCGTCAGAGACGGAAGACTATGCTGTTGATGCCGATAATGCTGCTGATATAGACGCTGATGCGGCGGATATGGACCCGGATACTGATAATGAAGCTGATATTGACATTGATACAGAGGCAGAGACAGAGACAGAGACAGAGACCGCCGTTACTTATGCTGCTTCAGCCGATGAGACGTCCGGTGAGGAACAGTGGGATGAGCTTGAGCCGGATTGGGGAGGCGAAGACGAGCTGACAGAAGACAGCGAAGCTGTCCGGATTGGTGTCCTCTGGATAGATTCGCTGAAGCGGATCTTTAATCTGGATCGTATGGGTGTTATGGCCGTGATTATGGCATTTGCCTCTGCAGCGGACAGGAAGTATGAGCGTATCTACGGATACCTGCAGGATGATATCTCCAGAATAAAGCCTACAGTGGGACTGCTTACGGCCCTTATGTCGAGGACTATACCCAATGAGGAAGGGGAGACTCTGCTTCAGGAGCCTCTGGATGAGCGTCTGTTTCACTCTCTCTTTGTAATAAATGAAGAGGAGTCCGGGCTGGATACACCTCTCGTCCTGAATCCTCTGATGAAGAGAATACTGCTTGGAATGCCGGTATCTGAGGAGCAGATGCCGGATCCGATCTCTGTGGTTACCGAGGATGCTGATATTCCGGTTTTCTTTATGAAAAGCGTCATAGAGCTGGAGCAGGCGTTGGCCGATGCCGGAAATACCTTCTGTTATGTTGAGAGCAGCGACGAAGAGGCGGTGAAGCATATTCTGGCCTCCTTTTGTACAGTCTATGACGAAACTCTGTTTGTGTTCGATCTGGATCATTACATGCGGATGCAGCCTAACGCACGGAATAAGTGTCTTGCCGATCTGATTCTGCGGGTACGTCTGGCAAGCGGCAGGGTCATCGTACGTATCAAAACAGCAGACCTTAAGGAGAGCGGACTGGAGCAGGAGATCGCCGACCGCAGGTGGAGGATACTGATGCAGCTTTCTAGGCTGCTGGAGGATAGCTGCATAGTGCTGTTCGGAGAGGAACGTGAACCAGGAGAGCTGA
>CAVALT010000130.1:0-5090 GCA_963589455.1 Clostridiales bacterium | reverse complement strand
CTCTGGCCAGCCACATCGAGGATTTGCGCAGCAAATTCGAGATGGGTGCTAAATAGTTACCAATATTATAGTATCTGTTCTTATGCTTTCTTATGATCTTCCTTATATCTTCTGCCTGCGGCGTTCTGCTCCTTCATGGTCTCGATATAATCCTCACGTGTGATGCTCTTATCGCGTACGCTCCACTCGGTAGTCTTTTCAGCTAGATCCATCATGGTTCCAAACTCGCTCTCATCTATCTCGATATCATCGAAGCAAACCGGAAGTCCGTTTTCAAAGTTGAACTTCATGATACGGTCTCTGAGCTCATACTGCTTATCATAGGTCAGCAGGCAGAGTACACCCAGGGACACAATCTCACCGTGCAGATGCTTATGTCCGTTCGCAGTTGCAGTTGCACCATAGTATACAAGGTGTGCAAGCGAGGAATTATAATAATAGTCAGGCATCTTGGAGGTCATGTTTGATACAAGGCCCGTGGAGATAATAATATCCAAAACAACCTGCTCGAGCGCCTCTGACGGCTGCTTCTCCCTGCATGACTTCAGGGCCTCACTGCCGTACTTAAGCAGCGGCTCTGTACATATCTTACTGAGCTGTACACCCATAAGCGGTGTGTGTGAAAGCTTAGCATCTCTGCTTGAAAATACCGCCTCACACTCCTTTGAAAGCGCATCACCTATTCCTGCCCAGAGCAGCTCATAAGGTGAATCAGCTATAACGGCAGTATTGATAAAGGTATGCTCTGCCGGCTTCGGATAATAATACTCACGCAGTGTTCCGTCCTGATTGTAAATAACGCATATAGCTGTAACGGCTGCACAGTTGCTTCCAAGGGTCGGGAAGGTGAAGAGCGGCTTGTCGAGCTTATCCGCAACATATTTGCTGGTATCGCAGGCTCTTCCTCCGCCTACTCCGAATATGATATCAGCATTCTTGACTCTGTCATCGGCAATCAGTGCATCACCGTTTTCATATGTTGAATCTCCGCCGTACGGAATAAAGTCCGTAATCTCAACCTTTGAATTTTTAATTCCGTCAAGCAGGGCCTGCTTAGCCTTGGACATAGCCGTAACACCGCCTATAACCACAGCCTTGCTGCCGTAATATCTTGCATAATAGCCTATTTCATTGTAGCAATCCGCCCCGACCGAATACTGAGGCAGACAAACTGTATAACCCATTTCTCTGTACACTCCAATCTTTTTTTCTGCGTGGGGCTCAGTGCACTGCTTTTCCCGAAAGTTCTATTGCAACGCTGAATAAAGCGCTGCACGCCGGATTTGCGCTGCGAAGCAGCGAATCCTAAAGCAAATCCGTGCGATATCCGCCGGAGGCTGTTAAGGAAATCCTTAGCTGTCTCCGCAGTTTTCTCTGGAAAATAAACAATGCGCCGGACTCATAACCGCAAGTTTAGCTGCAATTATAAACCCTGGCGCATTCAATTAACAGTCAAATATTTCACAAGCTTAGGACTGCAATATGCCTTTATTCCGTCAAATTGCTGTGAATCTCAGCTGTGCCGAATTCGCTCTGCGAACCAGCTGCTCCTCCCACAAATCCGTGCGGCCCGCCTATGCTTTTATCTCCAGCAGCTTAAGCAGAAATCATTCTGCACTGCTTAAGATCATTACCTTTGCAAGCTCTCCGTCACCTGCATCCTTAGAATCCGATCCCCAGATTATAAGTCTGCTGCCTGATCTGATATCATCAAGCTTAACTATCTGCTTGGTGCGGAACGGCTTAACCTCAGTGCTCTTCGCAGATGCATACCATTTCTGACCGTCAGTGGTCTTAATGGTAAGCGTGCTGTCATCCTTGCTCCATTCAAAGCCCTTAACAACCACATACATAGGCGCCGAAGCATCCGCCGGAATGTTTGTTACAAGTGCCTGCAGGCTCATCTGCGCCGGAAGCGACAGCGTCATGGTATCTCCTGCCCAGGCATATACGCTGCTGCCCTTCTGAACATCCTTCAGCTCGATTGCTTCTCCGCTTGCAGCATCGATAATCGGAACATATTCTGTGGCATTAAATATCACTGACTCTGAATCTGCTGCCGAGCTGTCTTTTTTGCCCGTCTTCTCATAAACCGTATCTATGGTAATGCTGTAATTATCAGCATCCACTGACTCCACGGTACCATACTTAAGCACAGGCTCCTTAACAAAGTACTCATCCTCAGCATTTTCAGCTGATCCATCTGCGGCTGAATCACTCTCCCCAGCTGCTGCAGAGGTTTCTGTTATCTCTACCACTGAGGCAGTTGTCTCATCTGCTGCTTCAGTTTCACTTACAATCGCACTGGTTGCTACCTTTTCGCTGTGTCCGCAGCCCATAGCTGCAAATGCCGCTGCAGCTATGACCGCGCCGCATGCCGCCATCTTCAGATTTTTTTTCATATCCATACTCCTTTCAGACCTATTGACTGCTGTTTTCAAAGCCTTCCTTTAAGGAAACAACGATTAAATCAGCATTTTCCTAATCCTTCTTACCTCAGATACTGATTACCAGCCCACGGCCGAGCTGCTGCCCTCAATGTCATTATCATCTATGCCGAAATAATCTCTTACAAACTGTGGAAGCTTATCCGAGTCAAATCTCAGATAGTTAAGATTATCTGCACTGTCATATACACTGGTCTTCATCGCAGCTTCCTCAGCATCAGCCGCATCTGTATCCTGATTCTCTGACATTTCCTCTGCATCAGCTGACCGCTCTTCTGCCTTGCTCTCTTCTGCAGCACTCTCTCCGGCTGCTGCCGTGGCTTTGCCGGCCTCCTTTGCCGTATCAACATCTGCTTCTCCTGCTGTTATGCCTCTGTAATCAAGATTGAGCTTCACATCCAGGCCGTAGAATCTGGAATTAAGATTATTTTCCTGTCCAACCTCATATATTACAGAATCAAGCACCGCCTTGATCTCATCCTTATCTGTGATGATAAGATCCGGCCTTCTTACATTTTCGCTGCTGACTGTGCCTTCGTCATCATATGCATCCTCATATGTATCCTCTGAGTATACCATATCACTGCTGATAACTGCACTTGCTATATTATCTGCCGCAAGCTCAGCATTCAGGCCCGCACCGTATTTATCAAGTATGGATAGAGTCTTACTGAAGGAAGGATATACAGGATAATAGCCTGTATCATCAAGCATACCGGTATAACCGCCGCCGGCATTCACCTCATCAGCAATGCTCTGGAAATGAGCTGACCTGAACTGCAGCGCTCCGACCGGAGATTCATGCTTCCTGGTTTCTGCTCTGAGCGCCTTAAGATCAGCACAGTAGGCAGCATATATCTCAGCTATGGCCTGTCTGCCTTCCTCATCATCGAGTCCGCTAAACTTAACACTATGTGTTCCGAACACGTCCCTGTAATTTACTCCGGCTATATCTGACGCAGCCTCCGGTGTTTTTGTAAGTACAGGGAATACCGCCTCCTTAAATTCCTCACTGTCATGTACAGACTCAAGCTCACTGCTTACCTCATGCAGATCAAAGTTATACTGTCTGTACACTGTCCTGCCGTTCTTAAGATGCCATGCAACGGTAACTGCATTGATTATCTCTCCGTCATCAGTATATGCATATATATATGTTTTATTGCGGGCTCCCCTCTTTCTGAGCTTTGCTATCTCGTCAGTGCCTGCCTTAGCCACAGCACTTACATCTGCATAATCAATGAGCTTCATATCATCAAGTACGTTCTGCTCATTTCTGACATTCTTCAGGTAAGCATCGCCGCTGTCGCTTACTGCGATCTCATCCTCACCGCCGTAAACATTTTCCAGAGCATAGGAAAATACTCCCTCAGAGGCAAGCTTCTCCTCAGCCGGTATATACCTGTCATATCCGGGTACATCAAATCTGAAGAAGGCAAATGCTGCAAATGCAGCTATAATGCAGCCTGCAAGGTGAATTCTGTTTGAAAACAGCTTCTTAAAGTCAGCATTGAAGATTATCTCAATAACACTGTGCACAAGCACTGCTCCGCACAATATTGCAAATACAGTCCATATGTCAGAATAGTCTGTTGTCTTTCCTGCAAAAATACCGCAGAGCAGGGCTGCCGGAATGGTTATCAGTATCTTGACCGGTGCCTTGATGCATTTAAATGCGACCGGTGTGCCTGCTGATTCGGAATGGCGGAGCTTATAAAGCTTAAGGCATATAAGCGACAATACAGCTGCTCCCGCTGCCGCAGCCACTGCTCTGAAGGCTGTGCTTCCTCCTCCGGTCATAGCCCAGAGCAGCGGCGAGCTGCGTCCGAGTATGGCATCCATAACTGAATCTATCCTGTAATAGCTCCAGAAATAGTTCTCCATCATGGAATCTGCTGTAAGTATGAGTGCAGGTCCGACAAACATAAGCGTCAGGGTTCCGAGTATGCCGGTAAGTATGGTGCCTGTAAGAAGCATGGCAAGCACAGCTGTCATAAATACAAGCGCGAAAAAGCACATCCCGTACAGGCAGTTAAGCAGCGCATAGCTGATGCAGCCTGCATAGCCTGTCTTTGCTGCAGTTATCACTGCTGAGGCAAATGCCATGATCAGATACGGTATACCGGTCATCAGGATACTGTTTACAGCGGAAACCGCAAACAGCCTTGTCCTGCTTACAGGAAGACTGTGATAAAAATCAGTCTTTCTGCTGTTGTGCAGATATGCAAATGCACTGACTCCGCTTATCACCGCAAGCAGCACTATTAATGCGTAGAGTCCTCCGACGGCATCCTGAGTACGTGTAAAATCATTGTATATATATTGCTTTGTAAGAGCCATATCAACAGCTCCTGCCGCATTGCGCAGAGGATTTCTCATATAATTATCGGCGCTCATCAGAGAGCTAACCGGCATTATAAAGAAAAACAGTACCGTAATGCAGGCTGGAAGCGCTATTCTTCTCTTAAAATTCTCCTTCATCAGCTTAAAGAATGAGCTTTTTGATGTCATAGCCCCTTACCTCCGTTTCGCTTATAAATATCTCCTCCAGAGTGAGCGGTACAGTCTCGCAGAATACCGGATCCAGCGCATTTACAGCCGCATTGACCTCTTCCTCGCTGCCTCTTACCGTAAGCGTGATAA
>CAVALT010000129.1:1742-5100 GCA_963589455.1 Clostridiales bacterium | reverse complement strand
CTGCATGGTTGCAGATACAAAGAAATACTGCTGCTTAAGTCTTAAGGACTTGCCCTCGCTGTGCTTATCCTCGGGATAAAGCACCTTGGCGATGCTCTCCGCCATGGCTCTGTCCTCAACCGCCTTTACATACTCGCCTCTTGAGTAGTAGGACATATCCACAGGCACGCTTGACTTGGCATCCCAGAGTCTGAGTACATTGGTATGGCGTGTATTGTAGCCTGCAATAATCATGTCGCAGGGAACTGCAGTAACCCTTGTTGCTCCTTCTATGGAAATGTGTGCCCGTCCGTTTTCCCAGGTCTCATTGACTGTACCGCCGAAGAGCACCTCCTCGGCCTCCTCCGGCTTTGTAAGCAGCCATGCATCTCCGACTGAGCGCCAGTTATCAGGAAGCTCGACCTGCTCTCCGTCTATAATCTTCTGCTTGAAGATGCCAAGCTCATAGCAGATAGAATAGCCGGTTGCCGGTATCTCAAGTGTAGTCATTGCCTCAAGATAACAGGCTGCAAGGCGTCCGAGTCCTCCGTTTCCGAGCGCTGCATCCGGCTCTGCCTCAAAGATGTCCGAGGCATTGAAGCCAAGATGTGAGAGTGCCTCCTTAAGCCTGTCCAGAACATTAAGGTTAAATGCATTCTTCATGAGACTTCTGCCCATGAGGAACTCCAGTGACATATAGTGAACCTGCTTCTTATGCTCGCTTACGGCTTTTTTCCTTGTCTCTACCTCACGTATAGCCATCTGGTCTCTGATAACAAGAGCACAGGCCTTAAGCATCTCGGTATTGCTTGCTTCCTCAGCTGTCTTACCAAAATGAATCATCAGCTTGTCAGTCAGCGCTCTTTCCATCTCTCCGGTGGTTGAAATAGTCATAACTTTTTCCCTTTATCAGCTCTTCATCTGCTGCCCGGCTGCCGATTTCCTTCCGATTCCTGCATTGATCCGTCATCCGGGCATTTTTTAATTATTCATTCTATGTAATTGTTTAGCACCGGCCGCATCGAGGATCTGCGGAGCAAATTCGAGATGCGGCTAAACAGTTGCCTTTATTTAAGGAAATGCTGATTTAATCAGTATTTCCTTAGCTCCGGCACTGCTCACTGCCCTTACAGGCAGCTGACTGCAAAATCAGCCATTTTATCGATATCTACTATATCCTTATGTCTTATCTCCTTGGTCTTAAGTGATGCAAGTGCCTCAGGAACATGCTCTCCTGTCTTGGCTGAAAGCTCGCTCATGTATGCAAAGCCGTCTGCCTCCTTGTCTGATTCAAGTGATCCGAAGATAGACTCATATACGTCCTTTGCGAATTTGAACGGACTTGCTGTTGAAAGTATAACCTGCTTATTGTCTGTCTTAAGCTCCTTTGCAACCTTATAGCCGCAGGCTGTATGCGGGTCTATGAGCCTGTGATCCTTATTATAGGCCTCTGCTATCGCATCCTTTGATTCCTGATTGTCTGCATATCCGCAGTCAAATACCTCCTGAAGCTTTTTAAGCACCTCAGGCTTTACGGTAAAGCGACCCTCCTCCTTAAGTGCCTTCATAAGCTCTGCAACATAATCACAGTCACAGCCAGAAGCGTAGAACAGCATGCGCTCAAGATTTGATGAAACCAGTATATCCATGCTCGGTGAGATAGTCTTAATAAAGCTTCTGTTTCTGTCATAGGTTCCTGTTCTCAGGAAATCCGTAAGCACATTGTTCTCATTGGAAGCAACACAGAGCTTTCCTACCGGAAGACCGAGAACCTTGGCATAATAGCCTGCGAGAATATCTCCGAAGTTTCCTGTAGGAACGATATAATCAAGCTTGTCTCCGTATTTTATTGCACCGCTGTTTACAAGCTGCTTATATGCATCTATATAATAGATTACCTGCGGCACGAGACGTCCGACATTGATGGAATTGGCGCTTGAAAGCGAAACTCCGTACTTAGCCCTGATCTCATCCGTCATATCAGCAAATATCTTCTTAACTCCGGTCTGACAGTCATCAAAATTGCCTCTTACTGCTGCAACATGCACATTGCCGCCCTCTGCCGTTGCCATCTGCAGATACTGTATATCGCTGACCTTGCCGTATGGATAATAAACCGTGATGCCGATATTTTCAGCATCCTGGAAGCCTGAAAGTGCTGCCTTTCCGGTATCTCCGCTGGTAGCGGTGAGTATCATTACCTTCTCGTCCTTAAGAGCCTTGCTCATAAGCTGCGGAAGCATGCAGAGCGCCATATCCTTAAAGGCTGAGGTAGGTCCGTGATAAAGCTCCAGAAGATATCTGCTGCCAATCTCTGTCACCGGAGTAAGCACCTCAGTCTCAAATTTGCCTCTGTATGCCTTCTCTATGCATGCCTTTAATTCATCATCACTGTAGTCATCAAGCAGTACCTTAAATACTGCATAAACTATCTCCTCATAGCTCTTGTCCATGAGGGAGCGCATATCAATCGATGCATTTAATATGTCATCGCTTACATAAAGTCCGCCGTCACGGCAAAGACCCTTAAGTACAGCTTCCTTTGAGCCGCAAAGTTCCTGTCTGCTTCTTGTGCTGTGATACTGCATTTCTTATCTACCTCTTAAATCCTTATGTAGTATTGATATATGAAATCTGTTTAGCGCCTTACGTTTTTTACCACTCTATGCCGTCGGGCTCGAAGGCCAGGGCCACGCCTCTGTCTCTGGCAATTGCAGCCAGATGCTCGAGATTGCCGTGTATTGCCTCCTGTCCGATATAGCCCGTGCCTGTAAGCAGATCCGGATCGTAGGTCAGCTCATTGGTAAATATGAAGTCCGGCTGAACATTTATGCTCTCCTTAACCGAATGGCAGTCTCTTACTACAGCATCTGCCGTAGGTCTTCCGCCTGCTCCCTGTCCGTAGAGCTTAATATCTCCGCAGTTGTCTCCATTTATTATGCCCATGTTGTAGTTGAGCGGAACATTTGCCTCAATCGAGCCCGCATTTACAACTACAGGAGCAACACCGAGTGCATACCTGTTTCCCTGTCTCTTGGATATGCCCATATATTTGACAGTCTTGCCTGTTACGGCGAAGCCGTCCATAAGCCTCTTGGTAATGAGATCCATGCCGTATACCGGATACTTATCCGTGATATATCCGCGGTATGCCGTTGCCGACAATATGCTTATCTTATTTGAGACATCAAAGCCGCCGATATCAGAGCTTGGATCTGCCTCAGCATAGCCGAGACGCTGCGCCTCCTTCAGCATATCATCGAACTCGGCTCTCTCCTTGAACATCTTATACAAAATAAAGTTTGTAGTTCCGTTCAGTATTCCGAATACCGAATTGATCTCATTGCAGCGTGAAAGCGATACAAGCTCAGCCACAATC
>CAVALT010000129.1:0-1732 GCA_963589455.1 Clostridiales bacterium | reverse complement strand
GAGAGATATAAGCTCTGCGACGATAGGCACCGTGCCTCCGCAGGTTGCCTCATAGCGCAGCTGGAGCTTGCCCTTGTCTGCAAGGGTCGTAAGCTCCTTAAAGCCGTAGCAGAGCGCGGCCTTATTGGCTGTTACAACATGCTTTCTGGCTCCGAGAGCCTGCTTCATATAATTATATGATGCCTCAAGACCTCCGAGGAGGTCTACTACTATCATAATCTCATTGTCGGTAAGAATGGTGTTTATATCAGTGATCATTCGAGGCTCTGTAGCCTTGCCTGGCCGCCTCAGAATGTATTTGATCTCAAATTCCGTATCTCTCTCATCAATGTATCTGCAGAATGCCTGTGCTACCCCTCCGTAGCCCAATACTGCTATCTTCATAATATCCTTCTCCAATTTTTTTTAAGCTGTCTATGGCCGCAGCCTGCACATTTACTATTCTTGCTGCTCCGGCTTTATTACCTCAATATCCTGTACAGTCTCGGAATCCATACTGTTCAGAATATTTTCGGCATCTGCCTTGGCCTCATCCGGAAGGCTTCCTCCTTTGATGCGGCTTATTACGTCAGGTATCGAGTCAAGAAGTCTTGTAAATATATCCTGATCCTTTACGCTTATCAGTCTTACCCGTTCTCCCTGTATGACTATCATAGCTATAGGGCTTATCCTTGCACTCATTGCACCTGCACCGTTATTGTGTGCATTGTTTTTCAAGGTGCCTGAGGCAAGCCCTGCAGATATCTCCATAAGAGGTATCAGCACTGTAGAACCAAGCTCTATAGGATCTCCTACTACAGTTTTGGACTGCAGAAGACTCTCCATACCTCCGAATAATGCCTGCAGCGTTACTCCGAGTCCGTCATTATTTAAGCCAAGATTAATATTCAGCTTGTCGGATGCCTTTGCCATATTCATCTCCGTTTCAGTCAAGCTCAAGTATGCGCCTTGCCTTAATGTACATGGCCTTAAGCTTTTTGTTAAAGAATATCCTGAGTGCTGCCTCAGCCGGAACTATAATTCTGAGTCTTCCGGCGATATTGACCTCACCGTCAATAACTGCTTTGTTAAAGTCAGGTATTACCTGTATACGATCCTCAATAACAGCATACAGCAGGGCTGCTGCCTGCATGAGCTGTCCCGTGCTGTACGGATCATCCAGACCTATCCTGATTCTTCCGCCTCCGCTTCGAGGGCGAAGCTCTCTGAGCAGCTTTTTTATACGATCAAACAGCAGAGCCTTTGCTTCGGAATATCGTTCATCCTGCCACAGTGCAAGCAGCTCCTTAAGCTGTCCGCTCCGCTTATCATAGGCTGCCTTTGCCTCCCTTATAAGCTCAGCAAGTCTGTGCAGTCCCTCCTTCAGCCTTAACTCTGCACTGTCGACAGTTGCACTTATCCTATCTGACAGATGTCTTAAAAAGCTCGCTGCAGCAGCAAACGGTTTATGCAAAGCTGACCCGACCTTATTCTTAATCCTCGCAATGCTGCCGCTAAGCTTACGGAAGTGGTCATGAGCCTGATAAACTCTTATATGCGGTCCGGTGCTTTCAGTATCATCCGCATCTGATGTCTGCCCTCCGGCCTGGACTTCATTTGCAGCAGCTTTGCCGGAGTCTATAGCGTATCGCTCCGCACTGTCAGCAGCTTCGGCCATTGCTTTGTCTGCAGCCTGCCCTGATGCAACCTGGGCTTCATTTTCATTCCTGGCTCTATCTTTGTATACCGCTTC
>CAVALT010000128.1:0-5137 GCA_963589455.1 Clostridiales bacterium | reverse complement strand
AGCCCTAAGCTCCTTGCCTCAGCCTCATCTATGGGTCTGTATGCAGTTTCAATCCTCTCCGCTCCATCGCCGGCCTGAATGCTTACTGCAGCTCTGTTTGCAGCTGCATCCTTCTTAAGCCATGCCGTCCTGTGCGCTGCCTCTCTTATTGTACCCGCTGCGGCTGCAATATAATACTTATGCATCCCGCGTTCCTTAAGAAGCCTTGACAGCTCCCTGGCTGCGCCATAGGTTTTGGCAAAGCATACGAGTCCTGTTGTATTACGGTCTATCCGATTGACAACTGACGGCACAAAGCCGACTCCGAAATCACCGGTGCTGCTTTTATCAGATCTGCAGTAATCGAGCAGTGCCTCATTCAGACTGTAATCTCCCTGTCCTGCCTTTTGGCTGAGGACACCGTAATGCTTATCTGCTATAATAATATGCTCATCCTCATATACTATATCGCAGTAACCAGAAAGCCTGCTGCAGCCTTTGGAACTATGACCTGCAGCCTTTTGTTCTTTAGCTGTGCTCGCAGCCGCATACCTTCCGCCTGTTGATCTGCTTCTTAAGCCTGCTATGGTTTCATCCGAGAAATACAGCTCTATAATATCTCCCTCGGCAAGCACCTCATCTCCTGCAGCCCTTTTGCCGCCAAGCTTTATATTTTTTTTGCGAAATGCTTTATAAACGAAGCTTCTCGGAGCCGCATCAAAAAATCTCAGGAGATATTTATCTATACGCCTTCCGGCCTCAGCCTTAGTTACTGTTATGCTCTGCATATTTTCCTGTTGCTCCCTCAGCTCTCAGAAAGTCCTCAAAGCCTTCGAAATACATGTCTGCAAGCTCACGCATCTCATTTTCCGAACCTGCTGACCAGTCATCTCTTACTCCGATAACCTTCATTCCTGCTGCTCGGCCTGCCATAAGTCCTACAGGAATATCCTCAAATACAAGACAGGCTGAAGGATCAGCGCCTATACGTTCTGCCGCCAGGAGATATACATCCGGTGAAGGCTTGCCGTGCGGCACCTCACTTGAGGTTACAACATCAGCAAAATAATCCTCAATCCCGTTTGACTTAAGGCAGGCCCTTACCATATCTATTCCGTTTGAGGAGGCTATGGCCATCTTCATTCCATGCGCCTTAAAGAACCTCAGAGCTTCAGCTGCATATGGCTTAAGCCTTACCTTATGTCTGTAGCTGTCAATCGACATATCGATCCAATCCTGTACGATCTGCTCTATACTGTCCTCTATGCCGTAATGCTCCTTAAAAAATGCCGCGGTTTCTTCCATACTGAGCCCTGCGATATCTGTACCAAGTGAACTATCCGGCTTAAAACCAAAACGGGACAGATATTCTTTATCAATATCTGCCCACATCCACATTGAATCTGCCAAAGTACCGTCGAGATCGAATATAACAGCCTCGATATTACTGTTCAGCGTTTTCATCTTCATAATTATCTGTCTGTTCCTGCTGATTCGGAAGCACTAACTGACTCCTGTTGGCTGCACACTCATTGTAAATAGAATCGAGTGAATTAAACATCTCATCAAGCTTCTGTCTGCTGTCAGAGAGTGATCCGGAAATAATGCCCTGTATCTCTGAAAGAAGGCTGTCTGCATACTGCATTGCACCCTCTCTGATGCTGTTGGCATCGGCAACTGCCTGATCAAGAATGCTGTCAGCCTGTCCGTGTGCCTCATCAATGACCTCATTTGCACGCTGATATGCTCTCTGCATAACCTCATGATCACTGACAAGCACATCTATCTGCTGCTGCGCATCATTAATCATGTTCTGAGCCTGATTTCTTGCATCATCCAGAATAGCATCCTGCTGTGCTATGATCTTCTGATACTTTTTAATCTCATCAGGAACACGCATCCTAAGCTCAACTATAATCTCATCAAGCTCTTCCTTGTTGACTATTATCTTTGAATTTGAAAATGGCTGATACTTGCAGTCGCTTATATATTCGTCTAATTCATCAATGATCTGTTCGATCTTGCTGCTCATAAATATTTCTCCTTAAATTTTTCCCTGACCATAAGCTCCACTGACTTCGGAACGAACGGCGACAGCTCGCCTCCGTATGCTCCAAGTGCCCTCACTGTGCTTGAATTAACACAGGCATATTTTAAATCTGTGGCAAGGAAAACAACTTCGTATTCGGGTATAAGCATCTGAATACCGCGTGCAAGAAAAAGCTCGTAATCATAGTCGCGGTCATCTCTGATGCCTCTGACTACTGCATCGGCATGCTCCTGCTTATAAAAATCTGCCTGAAGTCCGGAAAAGCCTGTAACAACTACATTATCAAGCCCCTTTACAACTTCCCGTATCATATTAACACGTTCATCTATGGAAAACAACGAAGTTTTATCATAATTTTCCAGTACTCCGACCACCAGTCTGCCGCACAGTCTTGATGCTCTCTCAATAAGATTTATATGTCCGTAGGTCACCGGATCGAAGCTGCCCGGATAGATCCAAATGGTCTCTTTCATCTTCAAGCCTTTCTTAGAAACAGGTGCTTCTGATTTTTATATTCCTTGGTCCTGTATAGCTCAAGTCCGCATTCCTCCGGAAGCTTCAGCTCATAGCGAAGTGCCTCTTCAACTATGATTATGCTGTCCTCCTTCAGTATGCCGCTTTCAGCTATAGCCTTAAGAACAGGAAGCTCAAGATCCTTTTCATACGGAGGATCCATAAATATAATAAGCTTATCCGCGTCAGCTGTATCTGCCTTTTTTATATAAGCTGCAGTCTGTGCCGCGTCAGCCTTTACTATAATACTTCTGTCGGTAAATCTGCATTTTTTAACATTTGCTTCGATGCAGCTTATTGCATCTCTTCCGGAGTCCACAAATATAGCCTGCCTGGCTCCTCTGCTCAGTGCTTCTATTCCGATAGCTCCGGAGCCTGCAAAAATATCCATGAAAACTGAGCCCTGAAGATCAAACTGCAGTATATTGAACAGAGTCTCCTTGATTTTATCCGTAGTCGGTCTTGTATTACTGCCTGACGGCGCCGTAAGCGGAATGCTTCTTGCTGTTCCTGCTATTACTCTCATCTATACTATAAATCCCTTCTCAAGATATTCATCTGAAGCTCTTCTCAGCTGCTGATGCTCCGGCAGCTCAAGCTCAGGATCCTTCCTTATTATACTGTCTGCCGCTGAAAATGCTTCCTTAAGTATGTCTGCATCTCTGTAGATATCAGCTATACGGTATTCCTCATCTCCGCTCTGCCTTACTCCGAACACATCTCCGGGTCCTCTCAGCCTCAGATCCTCCTCTGCTATCTTAAAGCCGTCATTGGATGAATTAAGTATGCCAAGCCTTTCGGCGGCCTTTTCCGTATCTGAGGTATTGATCATTATGCAATAGGACTGATACTCTCCGCGGCCGACTCTGCCTCTCAGCTGATGAAGCTCTGCAAGACCGAAGCGCTCAGCATTTTCAATCATGATAACTGTTGCGTTAGGCACATCGACTCCGACCTCAATTACTGTAGTAGACACCAGTATGTCTGTCTCATGAGCCTTAAACCGGTTCATTATCCTGTCCTTCTCTTCATTTTTCATGCGTCCGTGCAGAGCCTCTGCACTTACGCCCTCAGGACAGAGCTTTTTAAGCTTCTTTATATAATCTGCAACATTTTCAAGTGCGGCTGTGCTCCTGTGCTCTGACGAATTCGAACTCTCTGACGCTTCAGCAGCCCCACCGTCCTCCTCGGCATTTTCAATTGCCGGACATATTATATAAGCCTGCCGTCCCCTTTTAACCTCATCAAATATGAATTTATATGCGGTTTTTCTATAATCCGGACCAACAACACAGTTTTTGATCGGAATCCTGCCCTCGGGGCGCTCTGCTATCACCGATATATCCATATCGCTGTACATTATGATAGCCAGTGTACGCGGAATCGGTGTCGCACTCATAACGAGTGTATGCGGCATACTGCCCTTTCCCGACAATGCCTCACGCTGTCCTACGCCAAACCTGTGCTGCTCATCTGTTACGATGAGACCCAGCGCAGCATACTCCACATTTTCCTGAAACAATGCATGAGTACCTATAATAATATCTGCCTCATGCTCTCTTATGCGTCTTAATGCTTCCCTCTTAGCGGCCGCACTCATTGAGCCCGTAAGCAGAACAGTGCTGATCCTGCCGTCAAAGCTGTCATTTTTCTCCAGCAATCTGTTGAAGGTGTCAAAATGCTGAGCTGCAAGGACAGCTGTAGGTGCCATTATCGCCGCCTGATACCCGTTAAGCGCGGCACTCAGCATGGCAAGCACGGCAACCATAGTCTTGCCGGAGCCGACATCTCCCTCAATCAGCCTGTTCATGACTCTGCCTGAGGACATGTCAGCGTTAATTTCCTTATAAGCCTTAAGCTGCCCGCGTGTCAGCTCAAAAGGAAGATCGGCAATAAACTTGATCAGTCTGTAATCAGGTCTGCATATATAGCAGCTTTTAAGCTTCCTGGCATTAACGCTAAGCCTTAGCCCTGCAATATGCCTCAGGAAAAATTCGTCAAATACCGCTCTTCTTCTGGATTCCTTAAGCTCCTCATTATCTCTCGGGAAATGAAGCCGTATCGCAGTTACCTCAAGAGACTTAAGCTGATATCCATCTATAATATCCTCAGGCAGATATTCATTCGCTCTGCCGCACTTTGTAAGTGCCTCTGCAACAGCCTTTACAACAGTATTATTGGATATTCCCCTGGTCAGCGGATACAGCGGCAGAAGCCTGCCTTCATATTTTTCCTTATAGGCCTCCGGCTGATACAGCTTCGGCTGATTCATTATAAGCCTGCCGTTTTTAGAATATACTCTGCCTCTGAATACAAGATGGCTGCCCGCCTTTAAGCTGTTTCTTAAGAATGGCGAATTATACCATGAAAGCTGGAGTCTGCCTGTCATATCGGCAATATAGGCATTTACTATGGTCATTCCGTTGAAGCGGTTAATCGAGGCATCCTTGCTGAGCACGCCTTCCACAGTCATTACTTTGCCAGGCTCAAGCTCATACAGCGGCACCGGCTTATCAAAGCTCTCATAGGCTCTGGGATAATATCTTACAAGCTCCTCTGCACTGAAAATGCCGAGGCGGTTAAACGCCCCAGCAG
>CAVALT010000127.1:1464-5171 GCA_963589455.1 Clostridiales bacterium | reverse complement strand
GAAGGATTCCACGGGAGTTGCACATATCATGGAGCATTCAGTGCTCTGCGGCTCCAAAAAATATCCTCTTAAGGATCCCTTTGTAGAGCTTGCAAAGAGCTCACTTAATACCTTTCTGAATGCAATGACCTTTCCGGATAAAACCTTATATCCGATAGCCTCGCTTAACGATAAGGATTTTATGAATCTTATGGATGTATATCTGGATTCGGTATTTAATCCCAATGTATATTCGGATTCAAGAATCTTCAGGCAGGAGGGCTGGCATTACGAGCTGCTGAACAGGGGCAGCGCTGATGAGGAGCTTAAGATAAACGGAGTAGTATACAACGAGATGAAGGGAGTATACTCCAATCCTGACTCCGTGCTTGAGAGCAGGATAATGAGCGCACTTTATCCTCATACCACCTACGCCTTCGAATCAGGCGGACTGCCTTCTGATATTCCGGAGCTCAGCTTTGAGGAGTTTCTTGATTTCCATAAACGCTATTATCATCCGTCAAATTCATATATTTATCTCTACGGAGACATAGATACTGAGGAGAAGCTTAACTGGATCGATGAAAACTATCTGTCCCACTATGACAGACTTGAGATAGATTCACATATTGACAGAGAGGCGCCATTTACAGCTCCGGTATCAGAAACGACAGAGTATGCAGTCGGAGCAAATGAGGACACTGAAGGCAGGGCATATCTGTCAGAGAGCTTCAGCATAGCCGATGAGCCTGATCAGGTAAATGCCATCGCATGGCAGATACTTGAGTCGGTGCTGCTCAGCTCACCCGGAGCCGTACTCAGAGAGGCACTGGTCAAGGCAGGCATAGGCGAAGATATATACGGAGGCATATGTCAGGAATTGGCCCAGCCATATTTTTCGGTTATAGCCAAAAATGCTGATATAAACAGACAGAATGAGTTTTCAGCCATAATAAAAGACACGCTCACCGAGCTTGTGAATAAGGGAATCAGCAAAAAGAGTCTTAGGGCTGAGCTTAATTATCTTGAGTTTAAATTCAGGGAGGAGGACTACGGAAGTCTTCCGGCAGGACTCGCCATAGGCATAAACATGTTCGACAGCTGGCTTTATGACGGAAGTCCGTTTACCTTTGTTGAGTACAATGAGGCCATAGCAAGACTTAAGGAGCTGATTGATACAGATTTCTTTGAGAAGAAGCTGCAGACCTGGCTTATAGACAACACTCACAGGGCACAGGTCAATATAGTACCGAGTCCGGGACTTACCGACAGGGAAAATGAAGCACTGAAGGCGAAGCTTGCAGCCTATAAGGAGGGCCTGAGCGAAGAGGAAAAGGACAGCATAGCAGCGGATACCGAGGCACTTAAGGCCTACCAGGCTGAGCCTGAAAGTCCGGAGAAGCTTGCCATGCTGCCGGTGCTCAAGGTGAGCGACATAGACAGACAGGCTGAAAAAACAGAATACCGCCGGGAGGGTAAGTTCATCCTGAGTGAGGCTGATACAAGAGGAATAGCCTACTCAAGGATAATGTTTGATATTACAGAGCTTAACGAGGATGAGCTCCAGCTTGCCTCACTGCTTTCAGATGTGCTTGGCGAGATGAATACGTCTGAGCACAGCTATAATGAGCTTTATAATGAGATACTGCTTAATACAGGAGGCGTTTCAACCCTTACCCAGACTGTTGGAACAAGAGAAAACGGTGAGTTTGGATTTAAGGGCATGCTTTCTGCGGACATCCATACGCTCGACAATAAGGTTAAGGGCGGCTTTGCACTTGCGGCAGAGATGATATGCGATACCGTACTTGATGACAGTGAGAGACTTTCAGAGCTTCTGCTTGAGATAAAGAGCCGCATTCGTTCAAAGCTTGAGGGCTCCTCTCATCTTGCGGCAGCTGCAAGAGCCTCATCATATACCATGCCGGGTTCACGTTATAATGATCTTACAAGCGGAACGGCATATTATGATTTTATAAATGCGGCCTGCAGGCTCACAAAAGAGCCGGTACATATGAAGCGCTTCATCGAATCGCTTAAATATGTCAGGGACAAGGTGTTTGTAAGTGACAGGATAGTATATTCAATGTACGGCAGCTCTGCTGCGGCAGAGCAGATGAAGGAGGCTGCGGCAGAGCTTGAAAAAAGGCTCGACAGCATGCCGAGAACCGCACTTGACAAAAAGCATGAGATCACAGGACGCAGAGTAACGCCTGTAAGCAACCTTAATGAAGGACTTAAGACAAGCTCACAGGTTAACTATGTGGCACGCTGCGGTAATTTCACTGAGGCCGGCCTGAGCTATACCGGTGTACTTAGAGTGCTTAAGGTTATGCTTAATTATGACTACCTCTGGACAAAAATAAGGGTGCTTGGAGGTGCTTATGGCTGTATGTCAGGCTTTGCCAGAAACGGACGCTGCTATCTGGTATCCTACAGAGATCCAGAGATAGGAAAGAGCGTACAGGTATATGAAGAGCTGCCTGATTATCTGGAGAACTGGGATAAGGATGAAAGCACGGTAACCAGGTATATCATAGGTGCTGTTTCTGCACTGGACAGGCCTCTTTCCAATTCGGATAAGGCGCTTACAGCCATATCTGACAGCTTCTTTAATACCAGTGATAATGAGCTTCAGCAGGAGAGAGACGAGGTGCTGGACTGCACCGCAGAAGATATCAGAGCCTGCTCGAAATACATCAGAGCGCTGCTTGCAACGGGCTCCTTCTGCACCATCGGCAATGAAGGTCAGATTGATAAGGAGCATGAGCTCTTTAAGTCAGTAAGAGATCTGTTCTGACAGCAGCATTTACAGAGATAAAATGAGGTTGGGGACAAAAGCATTCTGAAAAATGCTTTTACAAAAGCATTTTGTAAAAGCATTTTGTCCCGACTGATACCAGATTGCTTCGCACTGCGT
This sequence comes from Clostridiales bacterium, assembly GCA_963589455.1. Classification (GTDB taxonomy): domain Bacteria; phylum Bacillota; class Clostridia; order Lachnospirales; family Lachnospiraceae; genus Avilachnospira. The sequence goes on along the minus strand of CAVALT010000127.1, from coordinate 2,272 downwards.
GCTCCCGCAATCTTCAGAAACATGAAACGGAGTAAAGCATGAAATCCGGATACGCTGCCCTTGTAGGGCGCCCTAATGTAGGCAAATCCACATTAATGAACAGACTGATAGGACAGAAGATCGCAATTATTTCCGATCGTCCTCAGACTACCAGAGACAGGATTGAAACTGTTTATACCGATGAACGCGGACAGATAATCTTTGCCGATACACCGGGCATACATAAGGCCAAAAATAAGCTTGGCGAATATATGGACACCGTTGCGGAACGCAGCTTTGCCGATGCAGACGTTGTTCTGTGGCTGGTAGAGCCGACCATGTTTATAGGAGCAGGTGAAGAGCATATAGCAGAGCTTTTGTCAGCACTGAACAAGAAAAAGCATCCTGTTGTACTGGTTATCAATAAGGCTGACACGGTAAAGGATGCCGCCATGATTGAGGATGTCATGAAAAATTATTCACAGAAATGTGAATTCAGCGACATAATCTGCGTATCAGCGGCAACCGGCAAAAATACAGATGAGCTGATGGACATCATTTTCAGATATATGCCTGAGGGCCCGCTTTATTATGACGAGGAAACTGTCACAGAGATCCCGATGCGAAGCATTGCAGAGGAGCTTATACGTGAGCAGATGCTCAGATTCCTTAAGGATGAGATACCTCACGGCACGGCAGTGCTGATCAATAAATTCAGTGAGAGAAAGAACGGCCTCTTTGACATAGAAGCAGATATTATCTGCGAGAGAGACAGCCACAAGGGCATAATCATAGGCAAGGGCGGCTCCATGCTTAAGCGCATAGGAAC
>CAVALT010000127.1:0-1454 GCA_963589455.1 Clostridiales bacterium | reverse complement strand
CCTCAGACTTTTTGTCAAGGTCAGAAAAAACTGGAGAGACGATGAGGGCTTTATCAAGAGCTTCGGATACGATCTGAAGAAGTACAGATGAGCAGGACAGAGCTGGAGGCAAAGGGCATAATTATCTCCGCAGCACCGCAGGGGGAATACGGAAGACGCATTAAGCTCATAACGGACAGGCTTGGCAAAATTACGGCCTTTGCAGGCGGAGCAGCAAAGGCAAATTCAAAGCTGATCGGTATTTTAAGACCGATGACCTCGGCAAAATTCACTCTCGCCGAAGGCAAGGCAGCATATAATATTCACGGAGCTGAGATAATAGATGCCTTTGATGATCTTGCCTTTGATTTTGAAGCCTCGGTATACGCTGCTTATGTGCTTGAGACTGCTGAGTATTTCTCAGAGGAGGGCATGCCGGAGCAGGATGCTAAGAACCTCCTGAACCTTATGTTTGTAACACTGAGAGCACTGAGGGCGAGAGAGCTTTCCTATACCTTAATTGCAGCTGTATACGAGCTGAGACTGATGGTGCTGCAGGGCGAATATACTCAGCTGCCGCCAAGCCGCAGAGCTGAAGAGACTGTTGAGATCTGGCAGAGGACCATATCTGTGCCGCTTACGGGGCTGTATGCTGATGATTACTTCAGAGATAAGGAAACCACGGAATTCAGGACTGCAGCAGGGCTTCTGTTTGACCGACAGGCAAAGCACAGATTCCGTGCTCTGTCGATGCTTAAGGAGCTGCCGGCTTCAGACATAAAGCTGTCAGGAGCTAAGGCCGCCGACTCATGCAGCACAGAAAGTGAATGAACAGACCCAAATCTGCAGTGTTGATATATCGGATTGAAAAGGGTATACTTTTGACTAAAAATAAGTGAACTTAGCCGGAAACCCATGCAGCCGCTCAAGGCCGCCCGGGACATCCGCAGCAAAAGCTATATTTAACAATAAGAGGACAAGCAAATGGACAGAACTAAGATTAAAATGGATGATATCATTGCACTCTGTAAGACCAGAGGATTTATATATCCGGGCTCTGAGATATACGGCGGACTTGCCAATACCTGGGATTACGGCAATCTTGGCGTAGAGCTTAAGAATAATGTCAAGAAGGCATGGTGGAGAAAGTTTGTAGAGGGCTCAAAGCTCAATGTCGGCGTTGACTGTGCTATCCTTATGAATCCTCAGACCTGGGTTGCATCAGGACATCTTGCAGGCTTCTCTGATCCTCTTATGGACTGCAAGAAGTGCAAGGAGCGTTTCAGAGCAGATAAGCTCATAGAGGATTACTGCAATGACAACGGCCTTGAGATACCGGGCGGCTCTGCAGACAGCATGAGCCAGCAGGAGATGATGCAGTTTATTTCAGATAAGCACATCTGCTGCCCATCCTGCGGAGGCTTTGACTGGACTGATATCAGAAGCTTCAACCTTATGTTCAAGACCTTCCAGGG
>CAVALT010000126.1:0-5220 GCA_963589455.1 Clostridiales bacterium | reverse complement strand
AACTGCATCAAGTGAATCGATTCCGAGATCCTCCTTAAGTGAAGCCTCTAAAGTGATATCTGCCTCATCAATGCTGACTGTGTCTGCAATTACTTCCTTAACCTTATCAAATGTCATGATATGCTCTCCTTTTTGTTCAAACTAATTTAGTTAAATTTATTTAGTTAAATTGTTGGAGATAAAATAGCACCTGTTGTTCTCAATGTCAATAAAATTTCCGTTTTGAAAATGTTAACAATTTTTTAAGACAGCATTCCCCTGCCGGCTGCTGATGAGACGCTGAAGAGATGCTGATGGGTTGATGATGGATTATTGATGATGTGTTAGTGCTATGCCTCTGCAGAGCCGGCACACCGGCTTTAAAAGCCATTTAAGTCCGGATGATACGGTAAATCCGGTTAATCCGGTTAATTCATTAACGCTTGCAAAGTTATGTACTGTCATAGTACACTTTTATACGGTTATTTATTCTGAGGACTGCGGAGCACAAAGGGTGCAGCTGTCCGGTATCTGTCAGGGTCAAAGGCTTTTGACCCTGATGTCTTTTGAAGGGGTTTTATATATGATTGATGCTATCGATTCTGTAATCAACGCCATATCCAATGTTCTTTACCAGCCTTGGTTTGTTCCGCTGCTTCTGGTGGCTGCCGGTGTATATTTCACAATTCGCTGCAAATTAATACAGCTCCGACTCTTTAAGGAGGCCTGCAGCGTCATTATGGAGAAGCCTCATGAGGAGGGCAATATCTCCTCCTTCGGTGCACTTATGGTTTCTACTGCCTCACGAGTTGGTACCGGCAATATCATCGGTGTGTCTACGGCAATCTGCCTCGGAGGACCCGGTGCCATATTCTGGATGTGGGTTACAGCCTTTCTCGGAGGCGCGACTGCCTTTGTTGAGTCTACTCTTGCACAGATATACAAGAAGAAGGCGAAGGACGGCTCCTCCTACGGCGGACCTGCCTACTATATGCAGGATGCACTCGGTCAGCGCTGGATGGGAATCATTTTTTCCATTCTGATCATCCTCATATATGCGGTCGGCTACAACATGCTTGCGGCCTACAACCTACAGTCAACATTTTCAGTATTCGGCTTCTATCATCCGACTATAACACCTGCCTTTATAGGTGTGCTTCTGGCCTTCTTCTTCGGCATCATAGTTGTCGGAGGTGCGAAGAGGCTTGCAAGCATAACAGAGGTGCTTGTGCCGTTTATGGGCATACTTTATGTGCTGGTTTCTCTGCTGATACTCGGCCTTAATTTCAACAATATTCCGCATATGTTTTCTGAGATCTTCAGAAGTGCCTTTGACTTTAAGGCTGTATTCGGAGGCTTTTCCGGCAGCTGCATCATGTACGGTGTTAAGCGCGGTCTTTATTCCAATGAGGCCGGCATGGGCTCTGCTCCTAATGCAGCAGCTACAGCTTCTGTATCTCATCCAGCCAAGCAGGGACTGGTTCAGATGCTCTCCGTATTTATAGATACGCTGGTTATCTGCACAGCTACGGCATTTATGTGTCTTTCTACCGACGTGGTTCCGACCGCTGCTATCGCAGGCGCTGTATATGTTCAGAACTCCATTTCCGCCACCTTGGGCGAGCTCGGTCCGGTATTCCTTGCCGCTGCAATGTCGCTCTTTGCATTTACAACGCTTATTGGCAACTACTCCTACTGTGAGGGCTGCCTCGAGTTCATCTTAAACCGCAGTGTCAAAAAGCATGAGCTTATCGCCTTCCGTATGTTTGCTACTGTCATTGTCTTTGTGGGCTCCATCGCAAGTGCCGGTCTTGTCTGGGATACTGCCGATATGCTGCAGGGCATGATCGTTGTAGTCAATGTCCCCGCCATTCTGATTCTCGGCAATACCGCAATTAAATGCCTTGAGGACTATGTTTCACAGCGCAGAGCCGGCATTGAATCTCCGCATTTTAAGGCTAAGGATATAGAGCTTAAGGAGGAGACTGATTTCTGGAGATAATCAGGGAAATGCTAATTTAGCTGCATTTTATTAAATTACTGTTTTGGTAACTGTTTAGCACACATCTCGAATTTGCTTCGCAAATCCTCGATGCGGCTGGCCAGAGGCCCTTCGAGCCTTGACCGCCTTCCGTATTTCAGAGTGAATTAGCCTGCAGGCAGTCAATTCACTCTGAAATACGGAAGGTGCTAAACAGATACACAAAAAAGAGACCGGATCATCGGTCTCTTTTTGTGTGTAAATAAATGCTGTTTAAATCAGCGTATCTTTAAAATAAACTTTGCTAACGGAAAACCCGTTCTTTTTACGGCTGCCGTTCCCTGTTAATTGGCATACATTATCCCTGAGAACAGCTCGTCCTCATTAACTCCGTTTGCCTTATAAGGAAAGGTGGATTTATCTATCGTGATTCTGTACATGGTCTTGCCTGTATCTGCTATCTCATCCATACTTCTGTTAAGACGATAGCTCTTCCATTCACCCTCTCCGGATGTCTCTACCTCTGATGCATCAACTGCCTGTATATCAGCATAGCTCTCACCATCAGTACGCACTACGGCAAAACAAGTGCCTGCCGGTACATTTTCCTTGCCTGCTGTCTTGCCGTCTGCATCAACCTTGTCCAGCTCCAGATCCTTAGCCGCAGCAAAGGCCGTCTCACTCCTGGAAGTATAGAAGCTTTCATCAGCCTCCGGATATCCGTCATCACCTACATGATAGTTCCTGTATCCGCTGTAGGTTCCGAGAACATCAAGCGAGCTTGAAAATACCATGTGCTTAGGGTTGGTTAAGGCTTTACGGCCTCTTACCCAGACGCTTGTGCTGTCATCACTGTAATCAGAGCTGTAATAATAATTTTCATCCATTAAAGCACTGCGTGAGCTGTCAAGACTCTTATTTGCAAGATCAACCACATTTAAGGTAACTGCATCATCATCGCTGTACTGGAAGCTGTAGATATAATACTTATCATCAGAATGCACCAGATAGGAATCCATCGAGTAGCATTCCCATTCGTCATTGATATCTATATTGCCTATGCTGTAGCATGGCTGATACATATCGTACTCGGCATAATCGCCTGATTTAAGTGATGCAGCGACAGTCTCCCGCTTGCCGCTGCCGACATCGATGCTTACTGACTTATTCTCATCAAGCGGCATAATATAATTATCACAGGCCCTGGTATACTGCTCATTGAAAACTTCAGGCGCCTCGTCAAAGTATATGCTTATATCCTGCGCGCCTTGAGCAAATGATCCCAGCGTATACGGTGCAAAGTATACTGTTACACACTCGGGATCTATGCTCCACTGTATGGATTCATTTGAGTTAAAATCATAGCCCTTAAGCTCCTCACCTGCATCGGTCATGCCTATATAATCAGGGTTCTTCGTATACTTTTCAAAGAATTTATCTGAAACAAGCTTAACGAAGGCATCCTTGTCCTTTACCACATCGCCCAGGCAAAGCTCCTTGCCTGTCTGTGTATCGAAATTAACACCGCAGGTATAGTAATAGCCGTGAGCGCCGCCGTGAAAATCACTGTAATCAATCAGCATGCTTACAACATTGCTGTCTGCCCTCAGGATCCTTCCCTTGATGTTCTCGCTGATATACATAGTAGAATCAGCGTCTAATCCCTCCTTAATCTCATCAAACTCAGACTTAAGCTCTGCAAGCACGCTGTCCTTATCGGTATCCTTTTTGCTGTTATATGCTTCTAATGCCTTGTTAAGCTCAGAATATTCCTCAGCTGCGGCGTCATCCAGATACAGTCTCGGATACTCATACTGAGCCTCGGTCCTGCTGATATTGTTTCCCTTATCCTCTGAGACTGTTGTGGTTACCTGCTCAATGCGGACTGCTACAGGACTGACGCCATTTGTTTCTGTCTGCTCCTCCGCTGCTCCGCTTTCTCCTGCTTCATCAGTCCCTGCTGTGCTCTGATCTGCTGCTTCAGCCGTGCTGTCTGCCGCTGTGCTCTCTGCAGTCTGCTGCTTAGAGCATCCGGAAAATGCTGCCGCAATGATTCCTGCACAAAGAACCATAGGTAGTAATCTCTTTCTCATAACTCTCTCCCATAATCAAAAATAATCGTAACTTTTTAGTACCCAGCCCGAATTTGCGTCGCAAATCCTGCTCCTATCTATATCGTCTGGTAAATGAATTATATCACTTGGCGACATTAAGGCATATAGTTCTTTTTCTTCCGCAAATTAGATTCAAATTCGAAATGCGGTTAGTCAGAGCCCCTTCATACCCTGGCCGTCTTCCGTATTTCATTGTGAATTGACCTGCTGAAGGTCAATTCATGCTGAAATTCGTAAAGTGCCAGACAGCTAAAATATGCACATCTATACATTTTTTTCACTTTACATACAGTGAGGAATTTTGTAACATATTATTGTACAAATTGCATATCAAAAAACAAAAATAGTATTAGATAATTTGTACATTATCACTGTACCGAATGCAGGCATGCGGCAGTTATTTTACGGCGGAATAGATATAAAAAGCAGTAATAACTGTCATGTAAGTGCAGGCTATAGCTGTCATATAAATGCAGGCTATTACTGTTGGCTATAACTGCTGGCCGTATCATATCGGGACGGGTAATCAACAGGAAGGACACATGGCTGATACCAGATATTACTCCATAGGAGAGCTCGCGGAGCTTTGCAGTATAAGCAGCAAGACCTTGCGCTATTATGACACGATAGGGCTTCTCTGTCCCGAGCACAAGAATGACGATACGGGATATCGTTACTATACCAAGCAGCAGGTATTTGACGTTTTTCTGATTAAGAAGCTGCAGAACCTAGGCTTCTCGCTTAAGGAGATTCAGGAACTAATTAAGCTCGAGGATCCCAAGGTATTCGCCGATGAGGTCGGACGCAGGATGGACGAGCTCAGAAAACAGATTGACCAGATGGAACGTATATATGCTGAGGGAATAAGCTTTGTCGATAAGCTGAACAGCAGCAGACAGGGCCTGGAGCTCTTTGGCGGCATCGGACAGGACAAGGACAAGGATTTCTCTGATTATAATAATGAAAGCGGCAAGTGCGACATACATATCGAAAACCTGCCGCAGATCACAGTGCTTTATACCAAAAAGCATATGACGAATTATAATAATTCAGAAATATCCGTTAAGCGCTGGTTTGAGCTTTTTAAGCTGGCAGAGCATCATTCCCTGCCGGTAGCCGGTTCTGTAATACTTACCTATCATACAG
>CAVALT010000125.1:0-5325 GCA_963589455.1 Clostridiales bacterium | reverse complement strand
CTCTGAGGTATCTATAACATACAGCGTCTGACCGGCCGTAACCTGATCGCCCTCCTCAAAATCTGCCTCAGTTATCTCACCGCTTACAAGCGAGGTTATGCTGTAGGTATTCTTCGGAGAAAGCGTTCCTGACGAGCTCAGTTCATTTGAGATACTGCCCCGTGTAACATAGCCTATGCTTCCTCCAGATGCTAATGCATCTGAATCCTTCTCAGCTGTCCCGGCACGGTAAATGAAGGCTATAGCCATGCATATCACTATAAGAACAGCAGTAAATGCCGCTGTTCTTTTTCTGCTCTTAAAAAAATTCACAAAAATTCTCTTCATCACTTTGAAACCGGATTTCCGCTTTTGTCAACGGCAACATACTTGCCGGCTTCCTCAGCGTAGATTACATTTGAATACTTATTGCCGTCATTTTCATAATACTCAACAACGGCTATTGCATAATAATCCGTTTCACTTTCGTCCTCATTGGAAATGCTCTTGCATATAAGGATAACATTATCCCCAAGCTTTACATCCCCGTTAACTGAGAACATAAATTTCACGTCACTGCTGTTCAGCTTGTATTCAGTATTGCCTATAACTACTGATGATGGCGCTGCAATATTGTCATCCTCATAATTTATGCTGTTTACATTGCCTCTGATGCAGTGATAGGTATTATTGCCCGTATCCTCGCCGTAGGCCCAGACTGACTTGCTCTTCTCGTTGTAATATACAATAACCCAACCGTAATTATTAAGCTGGCTGGAGAGATATCTCCTGCCGGAGCCATTTGAATTATTGCCGTTATAATATATGGTTATGCCGCTGTCATTATAGAACGGAATAGCCTCCGGAAGGCTTGCCTCATTTTTGACAAGAATCGGTCCGGTAAGAGCAGCCTCAAAAGCCTCTGATACATCCAGCTCTTTGCCTGTAGATGAAGCTGAAAGCTTGATTGCCGAGCCATATATGCTGCTTGTGTCCTTAGTATTTGTACGCAGCAGATTGTAGATGATGTTGAGTGCATCCTGCCTTGTAAGCTTATCGCTTCCATTGGCTGCTGCAACCCCCTCATCAAGATCAAGGCTCTTATATTTTGTCAGCCTTCCGGCAGCAATGTCCGCTCCAAAATCACTGTCCTCGTAGCCCAATGCCTTAAGAGCTGCTCTGACAGCTTCATTAAGGGTTATGGCATCATCAGGCGCAAACATGCCTCCAAGTCTGGTCCTTAGCCAGCCCTTGGAAAGTGCTGCTCTGATGTAGCCTGAACCGTTATAGGCTGCAGAAACATCCCTGGCAACAGCTGACTGTGCATTAGCCTCAGTATTGTCCTTTAATGTACTTGACAGCACCATAAGCCTTGCAAATTCTGCTCTGGTGCAGGGCTCTGTACTCAGGTATGAGCTGTCCGCAATTCCCACAGCATTAAGAACATTTACTCTGTAGCTCTGTGAACCGTTGGCAAGTGAAGACGCCTCCGATGTAAGCGAAGCAAAGCTAAGGTTCACTGCAAGGCAGGCAAAGGCAGCTGCCGCTGCCAGATGTCTGTTGAATCTTCTGTACATAGTATTCCTTCCAAAATCATACAGTCATGCTGAATTTCAGGACTACCCTGATTTAATAAAACGCTGCTTAAAGCGTTTCCCACGCCGGATTTGCGCTGCAAAGCAGCTAATAAAAAGTAAATCCGTGCAATCATCCGAAGGCTGTTAAGGAAATGCTGATTTAATCAGCATCTCCTTAACAGCATTTCCCTAACTTACGGTGTATTATACTGCCGAAAGGTGTTGCAAATGCGTTCAGCTTATGGCTTGTCTGTGAAAGTATCACTTTACAAGTGCATCAATCGTGAGCTCATACAGCTCCTTGTTCTTTTTGATGCTGTCTGTACTGCCTGCGGTAAAGCGCACACCTTTTTCACTCATTGACTGCATGATCTCTGCAAAATTCATAACATCCTCTGCTGTCGTACTCTTCGCAGACCTCATCTTTGCCAGAGTTTCCTCTGCGTAGCTTTCTGATTTATTCTGAAGCATCCTTGTTATCTCATTTTCTGCAAGTCCTGACGCAGACAGCGGTTGAGCATAGCTGCTGTATGTATAAAGCAGCGCATTTTCAATATCCTCATCTGTTATCTCAAGCTGCTGTGCATCCTCATATATCGATGCATAAGCATCAAAGGCCCTGCTCACCGACGGATCTCTGTAGCTCATAAGCATAATAGAATCATCAGTTATGTCTTCAAGCAGTCCGTAGGCTCCGATATCATAACGAAAAGCAGGATAAAGAAGCTTATTGTAAATAACATTAAGGCTTACATTATTTGCTCCGTTATCCTCTGCTCCGAGTGCTTCCAGCGATGCCAGACAGCCATTGTAATTAACAGTATCATTAATAGCAACAGCTATTGATTTAGAAAGCTCTATCTTTGCCAGCTCCTTTGAATAATCCACTGTCGCAAGCTTTTCAGTGCTGAAGCAATCAGCGGCAAGGCTGCTTATATGCTTTTCTCCTTCAGCTATAGCCTCCTCGGATCCGTAGGCAGCATAAACCGCACCGTTAGTATTAAGCAGCTTATCAAGAACAGTTTTTAACTCCTCGCCAAGCTCCTTCAGCTGCCTGTCATTCATCTTGCTTACCTTATTAAGGTAGCTCAGATAATCTGTATCTGTTGCATGGTAAGCATATTTCTTATTGTCATCTGCTGCTGCGGCCGCGGCATTTACTGCAAGCTGATAGCCTGTTCCTGATTTATAATTAAGGGCCGCTGTGGATGCAATGCTCCTTATACTCTTTGTATCTGTAAAATCTGTTCCTGTCAGCAGCTCCTTAAGCAGGTCAAAGGTATCATTGATATTGTCATCAATGCATAAGGCATGAATATCAAAGTATGGCTGCGGTTTGCCGCTTGCATCATCATATACTATATTAAGGCCTGCATTGAAGCTGTATATCTTTTTGATAAGCTCATTTGAAAGCTCCTCCGAGTTATAATTTTCGGTTCCAAGCTTTCCTATAAGCTCCCCTAAAAATACCATGTCATGGATCTCGTTATAATCAAGAGTATCAGCCTTAAGATATATATCTGAATTAAGATATATGGCATCCTTTATCGGAACCTTAAGCTCCCTTATTCCCTTGTCAAGAGTTTCCTCCTGAACACCGTCGGATTCCTGAACATACTCCTCAAGATCATCCTTATCCAGCACGCCAAGCTCCTCCATATAGCGGCTTGTGTCCGCCTGAGCTTCTGACCAGGCCTCAAATGCTGCTGTACTTCCTACCAGCTGCGCCTGCTCACTTTTAGTCATCGAAGCCTTTTTGTCAGCAAGAAGCTCTGCGAATGCTTGATCCTCTGCCTCACGAAGCCCCGGCTTAGGATTATACTCGGCAAGCACTGCCTGCTGAGGCTCACTTAAATAATCATAGAGAAGCTCATCCAATTTTCCATGACTGATTGCTGACTCGAGCTCATCAAGTGCCCTGTTCATCTCAAGCTGTGAAAGCTTATCACCATATACAGCCCACGCTAAACCAAACGAATTCATCGTGCTTATGCCGCCTGGCTGCTCCTGTGAAAGCGCATTCTGCATTTTAACCATATCCAGAGCCGCCTCCAGAAGCTCCTTGTCAAGGCCATTATCCGTCATTTCAGCAATACCCTCGTTTACAGCCTTTTTGAATGTATCTGCATCACCCTCGCTGCTTCCGTTAAGCTCGAACATAACCATTGGCTCATCAAGGTCAGTGATCATATATACAGAAAAATCCGCATCCGGGAATTCTTCCTCTACTTTTTTCTTAAGAGGACTGCCGTCAAGTCCGATCATGCTGGTGACTATAGACATAAGCTCTGCATCATAGGCTGAAAGTGAACCAAGTGAAACAGCGTAATCAACAATTCCGCTGTTATCAGCATCGGCATCCTCGGTTACCGGATAATCAATAACAGCCTTTTTTTCTCCGGTCCACGGTATATATTTGCTGTCACTGATAGTGACAGTCTTCTTGTCATATGCTGACAGATAATCCTCATCCAGCATCTCAAGATATTCCTCATAATTCAGGTCTCCGTACATGGTTATAAGCATATTCGATGGATGATAGTATTTTGAGTAAAATGCATTGAGCTGATTGATATCAACAGTTATTATATCATTCCTTAAGCCACCCGAATTAAAGCTCATCCTGCTCGACGGATAAAGCAGCTTAAGTGTATTATTGTAGGAAAACATTTCCAGTCCGGCATTGAATCCCTCCATCTCATTAAATACTGCTCCCGTTACAGTTATATCATCAGACAGTGACGGCATCTCAAAGCGGTATGCTTCTCTTCCAAGAGTATTTTCATCCCGCAGTGCGATTGGATCTGTAAGCCCTGCCATATAAAAATCTGCAAGCTTTAAGAGCTGCTTATCTGAAAGAGAGGACATCATATATCCGGTCAATTCCTGCCAGGTTGAAGCATTCATATAGGTATTATAGCTGCCCATCAACAGATCAGAGAACAGATTGGAATTAGGATATTTGCCGGAGCCTGAGAGTGTTACATGCTCAAATATATGAGGTATGCCCTGATCGCTTTCTGCCACTGTTCTGAAATATACAGCAAAGGCTTTATCAGTATCATCACATGCGATATACAGAAGCTCGGCTCCGCTCTTTTCATGTGTCATTGAAACTACCTTGGCATTTTTAGGCTCATAGTCATTTATATCGGTCACAGTAAAGCCGTGTATCCTGTCTCCTATCTCAGGCAGACTGTCAAGCACCGATGCTTTTTCATTTTTATCAGATGCTTCACTGCTGTCAGCATCAGCCTGTGACTTGCTTTCTGTCTTATGCTTCAGATCGCTGTCATCATTTTTTGCCGGCCTTTTTCTGTCAACCTTTGCTTTATTATCAGTGTCTTTATCTGATGCCTTATCAGATAACTCTGAATCCTTCTCAATTCTGTTATCTGATGACAAAGACTCGCCTGTCTTGCCTTCTTTGGCAGCAGCTCCGTTCTTATTCTTTGTATCTCTGCCAGCTTCATCCTTATCATCAGACTCTGTCACTGCAGCAGAATCAGCTTCTTCGCCTGATTTTGCTGCAGTCTTGTTTTCTGAAGCAGAATCAGATTTCTTACTGCTGAGTTCTGCCTGAAGCTGACTGCCAAGCTCCTTTGCAGACTGTGCCAGCATGCCGGCATCCGAACAGCCCGTTGAGGACAATGTCACCGCCACAGTAAGTACTAACGCCGATAATCTTATTTTTCTCATATTGCCATACCTCTTTTTGTGTATCTGTTTAGCACCTGCCATATTTCAATGTGAATTGCCTGCTTGCAGG
>CAVALT010000124.1:0-5354 GCA_963589455.1 Clostridiales bacterium | reverse complement strand
GCCGGATTTGCGTTGCGAAGCAACAATTTCGTCTGCAAATCCGTGCGATCCAGCGGAGCTATTAAGGAAATGCTGATTTGATCAGCATTTCCTTAAAAGTATACAATAACCAACCCTAATACATGTGCATATTGCCTGAATACTGAGCTGCTTCGGTAGGAAAGGACTATGCACATGGTTTTGCGCACATAAAAGGAAGAATATATGGCTGCTATAAGAAGCATGACAGGCTTCGGACGATCAGAGATAATAAGCGATGACTACAGGATCCTGGTCGAGATAAAGTCTGTCAATCACAGGTATCTGGATCTTAACATAAAGATGCCGAGGAACTTCAATGCGTTCGAATCAGGACTCAGAAAGCTCCTTAAGAGATATATAGAGCGAGGCAAGACAGATGTCTTTGTTTCCTTTGAGGACTATAAGGAAAAGGGCAGGAAGCTTATATACAATAAGGAGCTTGCCGGGGAGTATGTCAGATATTTAAGGGAGATGACAGAGAGCTTCGGTCTGAGAGAGGATTTAAGTGCCGCAGCTCTTTCGCGTATGCCGGATGTTCTGATGATGGCAGATACAGGAGCAGAGGATGAGCAGTATAAGGAGCTTCTTGAACGCGCATTTACACAGGCAGCTGAGAATTTTGTGAGCGAGAGAGAACGTGAGGGAGAGCATCTTCGCACAGATCTTCTTAAGAAGCTCGAGGACATGGAGGGCTATGTAAAGGCCATCGTGGAATTTTCCCCTTCAGTTGTTGAGGATTATCGCAGCAGGCTTTATGCCAAGATCAGTGAGATACTCGGAGATTCAGAGCTTACGGCAGATGAGGGACGTATAGTCACCGAGGTCGCAGTCTATGCCGACAAGATCTGCACGGATGAGGAGATGGTCAGGCTTAAGACTCATATAGCATCCATGAAGGCAAAGCTCAAGGCCGGAGGCCCCTGCGGAAGAGAACTTGATTTTATAGCGCAGGAGATGAACAGAGAGGCTAATACTACGCTCTCAAAGGCTAATAACCTTCAGATAGCAGATACTGCAATAGCACTTAAAACAGATATTGAGAAGATAAGAGAGCAGGTACAGAACATTGAGTGATTTACACCGTCCTTTTACCAGAGATAAAGGTATGCTGGTAGTTATTTCAGGCTTTTCAGGCTCAGGCAAGGGCACCCTTATGAAGGGCCTTATGGAAAACTACGATTATTATTCACTGTCTATCTCGGCAACCACGAGAGCACCGAGACCGGGCGAGGAGGAAGGCAGAGAGTATTTCTTTGTTGACAGAGAGCACTTCCTTAAGATGATACAGAACGGAGAGCTCCTTGAGTATGCCCGTTATGTGGATAATTATTACGGAACCCCCAAGTCCTATGTTGAGCAGGAGCTTGCAAAGGGCAAGGATGTCATCCTTGAGATCGAGATGCAGGGTGCACTTAAGATCAAGGCAAAGTATCCGGATTCGGTGCTTGTATTCATTACTCCGCCGACAGTAGAGGAGCTTATCAGGAGATTGCGCAACCGCGGAACCGAGACTGAGGAGATTATCGCAAAGCGCCTTGAGAAGGCTACAATGGAGGCAGAGGGCATAGAGGCCTATGACTATATCCTTGTAAATGATAATCTCGATAAGACTGTAAAGCATCTTAATTATCTGATACAGGATCAGCATATGAGAGTCTCGAATCAGATCAAGTTCCTCGAGGAGATCAGAGGACAGTTGCGTGCAAATTATGCAGAGATGAATAAATAAGGCAATACCGGATTGACGGAGGCACGAGCTGTGCACTGTCCTCCGGCGTCAGAATTATGCAGTCCGGATACAGAGTCCGGATATTGAGAAAGCAGGTAAATATATATTATGGCAATGTTATATCCAACATACAGAGATGTTATAGAGGCTGTCAATAAGACAAGCGAGGACGGCAAGCCGATCATCGAGAGCAGATATTCGGTAGTAGTTGCTGCTGCAAAGCGTGCACGCCAGATTGTTGACGGAAGCCATGTAACCTGTGATACACACGGAGATGAGAAGGCACTTACCATAGCAATAGATGAGCTTGATGAGGGCACTGTTCGTGTACTCAGAAATAAAGAGACAGATGCAGAATAAGACAGGAAAAGTACATCTTATCTCACTTGGCTGCGACAAGAATCTTGCAGATTCAGAGAAAACCCTGGGGCTGCTGATTGATGAGGGCTATGAGTATACGGATGATGCTGCAACGGCTGATGTTATAGTGGTCAACACCTGCTGCTTTATCAAGGATGCCAAGACAGAGAGCGTTGAAACTCTTATAAACATGGCAGATCTTAAGGCAGCAAGAAAGGAAATGGGTCAGAGGCCTCCGGTCCTTGTTGTTATGGGCTGCATGGCAGAGCGCTACAAGGATGAGATAACCGAGACTCTGCCTGAGGTAGATGTGCTTATAGGCACCAATTCCTGGCAGGATATCTCAGAGGCCCTGCATAAGTTCAGGGAGAGCGGCAATAAGACAGATGATTTTAAGCCGATTTCGGACAATGAATTCATCAGGCGTCCGGTTAAGCGCAGATTTATCACAGCAGGCGGACATTATTCATATCTCAAGATTGCAGAGGGCTGCGGAAAGAACTGTACATACTGTATTATTCCGAAGCTCAAGGGCCGTTTCCGTTCGGTTCCGATGGAGGATCTCATCGAGGAGGCTCAGTCTCTTGCAGAGTCAGGAGTAAAGGAGCTTATACTTGTTGCCCAGGAGACCACCATATACGGTACGGATCTGTACGGCAGAAAGATGCTTCCTGAGCTCCTTGCAAGGCTCAATGATATTGAGGGAATAGAATGGATCAGACTGCTCTACTGTTATCCTGAGGAGATTACAGATGAGCTTGTTCAGGCGATAAAGACGCTTCCAAAGGTCTGTCATTATATTGATATGCCGATACAGCATGCCTCAGATCACATTTTAAGACGCATGGCAAGGGCTACTACTCATGATGAGATCGTTCAGCGCATAGCCTATATAAGAGAGCAGATACCGGATATAGTTCTCAGAACCACGCTTATATCGGGATTCCCCGGAGAGACGGAGAAGGATCATGAGATACTTAAGGAGTTTGTCCGTGAAACTGGCTTTGACCGCCTTGGTGATTTTGAGTATTCGAGAGAAGAGGGCACTAAGGCTGCCGGATTTAGTCATCAGGTTTCGGCTCGGAACAAAAAAATAAGACGCGACGAGATAATGGAGCTCCAGCATGAAAAGGTTCTTGAAAAGGCTGCCTCACGCATAGGTCAGGTATATAAGGTTATGATCGAGGGCAGACTCACTGATGATGCTGAAGCATATAACGGCAGTGAGAACAGCGGCAATATTTATGTCGGACGTACCTATATGGATGCTCCGGATGTTGACGGACTTATCTATATAGATGCCGGCAGCAGACAGTTTATGACAGGCGATATGGCAGAGGCAAGAGTCACAGGCGTCAATGAATATGACCTTTTGGGAGAGCTGATATGAAAATGAATCTTCCAAACAGGCTGACACTCCTGCGTGTTGCAATGATTCCGTTTTTTATAGCCTTCATGCTGCTGAGTCTCGGAGGAACAGACATAGCAGAGCTGCGCAGTACACTGCCGCAGAGCTTCAGGCTGTACAGATATCTGGCCTTTGCAGTATTCTGTCTGGCATCGCTGACAGATTTTTTTGACGGACAGATTGCAAGGAAATATAATCTTGTAACTGACTTCGGCAAATTTATGGATCCGCTGGCTGATAAGCTGCTGGTATGCACTGCACTTATACTGCTTACGGCCGAGGGCTCGCTGCCGGTGCTTGTTGTCATAGTCATAATAGCGAGAGAATTTATAATCAGCGGCTTCAGACTTATTGCCTCAGACAACGGTATAGTCATAGCTGCAAGCTGGTGGGGCAAATTCAAGACCACCTCACAGATGCTCCTGTGCATAGTGCTTATATTACCCGGACTTCCGGTGATGCTTGGCAGTATGCTTATCAATATACTGATTCTTATAGTTCTTGGACTTACCGTAATCTCACTGGTTGATTATATGGCTAAGAATATCGGAGTCATTACAAACGGAGGGATGTGATCAGATATGGTCGGCGAAACAGAACTGGTTAATACATTAAAGGAAAAAGGACTTACCGTATCGACGGCCGAGTCACTCACGGCTGGCATGGTTTCTTCAACCATAGTCAGGGTACCGGGAGCTTCGGCTGTATTTCGATGCGGTTTTGTTACATATGCGGCAGAAGCCAAGACAGGTATACTTGGCGTTCCGGCGGAGCTCATAGCCCAGAAGGGCGTGGTGTCTGCCGAGGTTGCAAGGGCTATGGCTGAGGGCGCCTGCAGGGTCGGTGAGAGCAACGTAGGCATATCAACGACAGGCAATGCCGGTCCAGATGTGCTTGAGTACAAGCCTGTAGGCCGTGTATATACTGCAGTCTGCATTAACGGAGTCACAACAGTGACAGAACACACCTTCAGCGGCGACAGAGAGTCCATACGCAGGCAGACTACCAATGCGGCTATACGCGAATGCACGGCAAGGCTGAGTGAGCTGTAAGGCGGCAGAGCGGTGACGATACTGTTTTGCATAATCAGGCTTCTGCTGACAGTTCTTGTTGTGCTTATTGCACTGGTGCTTATTTTAGCTGCGCTTATTCTGTTTGCCCCGGTACGCTACCGTATAGCGGGAAGCTTTCATGATGAAAAGCCTGAGGGCCTTGCAGAGGCAAAATGGCTGCATGGAGTACTCGGAGCCAGGCTGTCATATGATATTAACGGCGAGCTGAAGGCATATATATCGGCCTTTGGGTTCAGGATATATGATGTCCTTGGTGACGATGAAGCAGATGAAGCGGTATACAAAGATAGAGCCAGGAATGAAAATGAAGCCCAGGTTGCATCATGGCTTGCCGAAGACAAGGCAATGACTGAAGCTGCTGACAGTGCGGAGCAATACCCTATAGACTCTGACAAAGCTGCTGCAAATGAAGTCCAGGCCGGAGGGCAGACATCAGATGCAGCAGGATTAAGCAAGGCTCACGACTCAGATATAACAGAAACTTATATTGTTACTTCGGCGGAAAATAGAGCATTAGACGAAGACGGGACAGCAGAAGCGGCGGAGCAGTCAGAGGAAGAAAATGAAGTCTCAGCTGCTTCAGAGCTCGAATCTGGTGAGTGTACTGTCGATAAGACATCGAAGTGCATCACAGCAGATACATCTTCAGAAGATGAGAAAAGCACCGGACCGCATATAAGAGTTTATCAGGCCCATGACCCCTTCCGTAAGCTCAGAAGCAGCATTTTGAGGATTAAGAATAAGGTCAGGTCAGCTTTGCATA